>NZ_JBHMIO010000015.1:0-116758 GCF_048060275.1 Micromonospora sp. LOL_015 | reverse complement strand
ACACCCCCCGGATCATGCGTACGACAGGGGCATTCAGTCATACCGAGCCGGGCGACCGAGCCGTCCCCGGCTGGGGACGATCAAAAAGGTAACGGGGAGTTCAGCCAGTACGTGACCGAAGCGGTTGCTCGACAGCTTTTGGATCTCATCGGGGAGCTTTCGGATCTCCTCCGCTCGGAGCACGGACCTGTGCCACCTGACGCGTTGGACGAGGCGAGGGCGTCATGGCCAGACGGGCGGTAGGAACAGGTGGCACGCTGGTACTCGACAGCGAAGGCCTGGTAAAGCTCTCACAGGGCGACAACAAGTCGAGGGCCTTCCTGGAGGCGGCCCGGGAACGCGGCGCCAGGGTCGTGGCGAGTGCTGTCACGCTGACGGAGGTCCTTCGAGGTGGGCCGCGTGATGCCCGCCTCCACAGGGTGCTGTCGAGGATCGTGGTGCAGCCGGTGAGCCCGCAGATCGGCAGGCGGGCAGGCGAACTTCTCGGAGCGACCGGGCTGTCGGGGCACCGTTGTGCCACCGACGCGGTGGTTGCCGTTACCGCTTTGGAGATGCCGCGTCTCGTCGTGCTGCTGACCAGCGACCCGGACGACATGAACCGCCTCGTCGAGGAGCTGGACCGGCCGAAGGCGCAGCGGGTCGTGGTGGTGCACGTTTGACGGCTCACGTCGCGCTGCGGATAGATTACCTGGGATCTGCGCGCCGAGGCGTCACGCCGGTGGCGAAGTCAGTGGGCCACGGTCAGGCCGGCGACGACCACCGTCACGGTTGCGATGTCGTCCTGGTCAGGTTCGGGCCGGCCGCCAGGCAGGCGATACCGCCCAGCACGGCCACCCCGACCAGCAGCAGCATCGCCGCGCGGGCCGCCCCGACGGTGACCTCGCCGATCTGACTGTGCAGCAGGGTGCCGACGGCGGCGGCACCCAGCATCGAACCGATCTGCAACGAGGTGATCAGCACCCCGGACGCGGCGCCGGCCTGCTGCTGCTCGACATCGGACAACGCGACCACCGCCAGCGGGGTGAACAGGAACGCGTTGCCGACGCCGATGACGCACATCGGTGCGACGAACGCCGTCCACGTCGCACCGTCGCGCATCTCGATCGCCGCCCACGCCATGCCGGCGACGGTGGCCACCGCGCCGACCAGCAGCAGGTAGCGTCCCTGGACCCGGTCGGCGAGTCTGCCGGCCACCGGGTCCAGCAGGGTGGAGAACAGCGACGCCGGCACGATCATCAGCCCGGCGGCCCACGCGTCGAGACCGAGCGCCTGCTGGAAGTACAGCGACAGCACCAGCACCAGGCCGATGACGGTGCCGGAGGTGGTCAGCGAGAAGCCGTTCATCAGCGGGAAGTTGCGTCGCCGGAACAGCGCGAACGGCACCAGCGGCTCCCGGTCCTGACGGCGGCGCTGCTGCGTGAGGAAGGCCGCCACGAACAGCCCGGACCCGCCGAGCGTCGCCCAGATGCCGGCGTTCCAGCCGTACCGTTCGCCCTGGCTGATGCCGAACGCCAGGCAGAACAACGCCGCTGAGGCCAGCACCACACCGGGCACGTCGAGCCGGCGGCGGACGCGTTGCGCGACCTCGGGTAGCACCAGCCGGCCGACTACGAGCATCAGCAACCCGAGCGGTAGGTTCAGCCAGAAGATCCACCGCCAGTCGAGGCTGCTGACCAGCACCCCGCCGGCAGCCGGTCCGCTGATCGCGGCGATCCCGCCGACCGCGCCCCGGATGCCGAACGCCGTGCCCCGGCGGTCCGGGGGAAAGGCCTCCATCAGCAGGGCGAGGGTCTGCGGGGTGAGTAGCGCCGCGCCGAGGCCCTGGACCGCGCGGGCGGCGATCAGCTGGCCGGGCCCCTGCGCCAGGCCCGCCGCGACACTGGCGACGGTGAAGACGGCGACCCCGAGCAGGAAGATCCGCCGCCGACCGTAGAGGTCACCGAGCCGGCCGGCGGTGATCAGGGCCATCGCCAGCAGGAAGATGTAGGCGCTCAGCGACCACACCACCTGGTCGGCGGACGCGTCGAGATCGGCCATGATGCTCGGCACCGCGACGGCGAGCACCGCCACGTCGAGCTGGGTGAGGAAGTACGCCAGCGACAGGACGGCCAGCACCGCCCACGGGTTGCCGCGCAGTTTCGCCAGCAGCTTCGGCTCGCTCACGGTCGTCATTCGCTCGGTTCCAGCCAGATCATCGGCGGGATCTTGTTGGTGCGGTCCACCCGGCGCAGCCGCGGCACCTGCTCGACGGCGACCGCTGTGGGATGGTGCTGGACGATGACGCCCAGGTCGTAGAACTGGTGCAGCAGCCGGGTGCGTACCGCCGCCGGGTCGGCGTCTCCGGTGTAGTCCACGGTCACCGCGCTGACCGAGTGGCGCTCGCCGGCGGCCCGCCGCCGCAGCAGCAGCTGTGCGTCGCGTACTCCTGGTGCGGCGCGGACGATGTCCAGCACCGTACCGATGCCGACCAGCGCGCCGTGCAGCTTGATCGCGTCGTCGGCGCGGCCCAGCACCCGCAGCGCGTCCGGTCGGCCGCAGCCGCAGGCCGCCGCAGCGACCCGGTCGCCGAGCCGGTACCGCACAGTCGGCACCGTCCAGCCGTCACCAACTCTGGACAGCAGGGCGCCGGCGTCGTCGAGCTCGAGCACCTGGTCGGGCATCAGGTGCAGCACCGAGGGGTCGCAGGCCGGGGTGTTCGTGGCGATGACGTACGTTTCGACCGAGCCGTAGTTGCCCCAGAGCTGGACCTGCGGGAACGCCTTCCGCACGATGGTCGCCTTCTCCTCGGTCCACGGCTCGGCCATCCAGATGATCTTCTCGATCGGGGTGGCCGCGCCCGCGTCGAGTACGCCCCGGGCCAGGTCGGCCAGGGCCGTCGGGGTGCCGGCTACCGCGTTGCCGCCGAGCCGACGCAGGGTCGGCAGCCAGCCGTCGACCTCCTCCGGGGTGATCGGACCGAACGGTGCCACGTCGGCGCCGCAGCGTCCGGCCAGCTCCTGCATGTAGTAGTGCGACGCCCATAGCCGGCCGGGGGTGAACAGGTTGAGCAGGAGGTCACCGCCGACCAGCGGTCGCCACTGCCGCAGCAGCCGGTCGAGGGCCTGGTGGTACGCCACATAGGTGAGCTTCGGCTGCCCGGTGGTGCCGCCGCTGGACAGCAGCAGCGCACCGGTCCGTCGGGTCACCGCGTGCGAGACGGCGAAGATTTCGTCCGGTCCGGTGACCGGCAGGTCTGCGAGTCCGGCGGCGGTGTCCGGCACGGCCGGGGCACCGGCGGCGGCGTTGCGTCGGGCCTGGTCGCGCAGCGCGTCCCAGGGCACCGCGCCGATCACCCCGGCCGCCGGCGCGACTGGTCGTCACCGGCGGCGTGCCACCGGGCGAATCCGGCGAGGTACGCCTCGAACCGGGCCCGCACGATCGCCCGGGCGGCGGCGTCCTGCTCGGGAATGCCGTTGAACGCGACCGCGCCGTCGAGTTCGATCTCCGATACCCAGTGCCGCTCGCCGTCGAAGAGGAAGTCCAGCGTGAAGTACGGCGTGGGCAGCCGTTCGGCGACGTAGGCGACGGTGTCGGCGAGCTCCGGCGGCAGAGCGGAGTAGCCGCGTTCGTGTCGGCCGCCGCTGGCCTTGGTGACGGCCAGGCAGTAGCCGTCCTTGTAGCCGTACAGCACGGTGTGTGCCTGCCCGTCGACGACGTACACCCGCTGTTCGCGTACCACCTTGAGGTAGGGCTGGGCGACCAGCGCGGTGTCCGAGCCACCGGCGAGTCCGATAAGACCTTTCAGGTCGTTCATGTTGTGCACCACCGAGATGCCCAGGCCCATGCCCCAGTAGGCGGGTTTGACGATCAACGGGAACGGCAGCGCGGCGAGCGCGGCGTCGCTGCGGCCGACCATCGCCTCTCGACCACTGCCCACCCGGATCGTCGGCAGCAGCGGGATCGGACTGCCGGCCAGGTGCACCACGCTGGCCAGCTTGTCCTCGCCGATGTAGGACAGTGCTGGTGGGATCGGCAGGTAGAAGCCGAGCCGGTCCAGGATGGTGAACAGGAACACCTGGTTGCACACGTCCTGGGTCTGGTGCGGCAGGGAGTAAAGCGAGGTGACGAAGATGGTGTCGGCCGGGGTGACCGGCGCACCGTTGAGCCAGACTCTGGGCTGGCCCGGGTCGGTCGCGTCGACCGCGACCTCCTCGGGCTTGTTCACCGTGAACTCAAGGCCCAGGTCGGCGGCGATTTCCTGGTACGGCCCCCAGACCGCGTCCTGCTCGGCCTGCCGTAGCCAGGCGGTGCCCCGGTCGGGGTAGATCCAGCTGAGGCGCCGCGCCGTACTGGGCGCGGCCGTGCGATCGGTCAATGCCCTCTCCCTTGCGGTGTGGTGCGGGTCCTCGGCCGGTGGGTCCGCGTCGGCTGGGTCCCGGGCGGATGGCTCAGGTGGCCACCGGGTGGTCGACGAAGGTCGACACGAGGTCCGCGAACCGGTCAGGTTCCTCGACGAACGGCAGATGGCCGCTGCCGGTGAACACCTCCAGCCGGGACGCCGGTATCGCCGAGCGCAGCCACTCGCCGACGTCGCCGGGGTAGACCTGGCTGTGCGCTCCGTGGACGAGCAGGGTCGGTACGCTGATCCGGCGCAGTCGCTCGCGCCAGTCCACGGTGAGCGCCTCGGCGAGCAGCGCCCGTACGGCGTCCGGGTCGCACCGGCGGGTCTGGTCGATGAGGCCGGCCAGCGTCGCCGGGTCGGGCTCGGTGCCGGCGGCGAACGAGCCGCGGATCAGCCCGGCGGCGAAGACGGGGTAGTCGCCGGTCACGCTGGCCAGGACGGCGTCGGCCCCGGCGGCGTCGAGGTTGCCGAAGGCCGCGTACGGCCAGTCGTCGTCACGCAGCAGCCGTGGGGTCTGCTCGACCGACACCAGGGCCCGGATCCGCGCAACCCCGAACTGCTCCAGGTAGCCGTAGGCCACGGTCGCGCCGAGCGACCAGCCCAGCAGGGTGACGTCGGTCAGGTCGAGCTTCTCGATGGTGGTGTGCAGGTCCTCGGCGGCGCGGGTGAGGTTGGCCGGTCGGTCGGCGGTGGCGTTGTCGCCGTGTCCGGGCAGTTCGACGACGACCACCCGGTGCCGGGTGGCGAGCCGGGCCACCGCCTCGGCGAAGAACCCGGCAGTGGCGGCCAGCCCGGGCACCATGACCAGGGTCGGTCCGTGTCCGCGCGTGACCAGGGCCGGTCCGTGACCGCGGTCCGGGTGCCGGGTCATCGGCTGCCCCCCGCCAGCCCGAGCCGGGTGCGGAGCAACGGTTTGTCGATCTTGCCGACCGGGGTACGGGGCATCGCGGCGACGAGGTGCACCGATCCGGTCAGCCCGTGCCGGGCGAGCAGTTCCTCGACGGCCTTGACGGCCTCGTCGTCGGAGTGCCCGTCTGCCGGGGCGACGGCCACGGCGACCGCGTCGCGGTAGTCGCCGGGGTGCACGGCCAGACTGACGGCCTGTGCCACTGCCTCGGCCGTGGCGAGTTGCTCGTCGAGCACCGGTGCCAGCATCGGCCCGTCCCGGGTGGCCAGCGTCTCGGACACCCGGCCCAGGATTCGGTAGCCGCCCCGTGGGGTGCGTTCGGCAACGTCCCCGGTCCAGAACTCGGGCCGGCGGAAGGTACGGGCGTTGGCTTGCGGCGCGTTGACGTACCCCTCGCTGGTGCAGTCCGAGTAGAGGACCAGCTCCCCGACGTCGGGGTGGCCGGGCATGAAGGGTTCCAGCCGGGTGCCGACCCCACGGACCGGGACCATGGCGGTGCCGGTCTGCGGTACGTCGTCCATGTTGCCCAGCGCCAGGCCGAACTCGGTCGAGCCGTAGATCTGCCGGATGTGTACGCCGAGCACGTCGGCGGCGTCCCGGACGATCGTCGGGCTGAGATAGGCACCACCGCACAGCGGGCGGCGCAGCGCCGGCAGCGGGAACCGGCCCTGGCGCCGGGCGGCGGCGACCAGGTCGGCGTAGTGCTGCGGCAGGGCGCTGGTCACGGTCGCCTGGTGGGCGGCTAGTTGGGTCAGCAGCGTGCCGGTCGGCGCGTGCGGGTCGGCGAGCACCAGTTGCGCGCCGGACAGCAGTGCCGCGAACACGTGCAGGTCGGTGGCGTGTGCCACGTCGAGGGTGTGACGGCAGAAGAAGACGTCGTCGGGACGGATCCCGGTGTCGGCCAGCCAGCGGCGCCGTTCGGCGACGAAGCGGTCCTGCCGCCAGGCCATCATCTTCGGGAAGCCAGTCGAACCGGAGGTCCACAGTAGCCGAAAGATGGCGGTGGCCGCCGAGGCGGTGGAGTCCGCGGTGGGCTGCGCGGTGGGCTCTGGCCGGGGCGTCGGGGCGGTCAGCGTGTCGAGGTCGACAGTGGCCGGGCCGTCGGCGGGGATCCGGCGGTGCCCGTCGGTGACCAGCAGGGCGGGGCGTGCCCGGTCGAGAGCGGTCCGCACCCCGGCGTCGTCGAAGTTCGCCATCAGCGGTACGTAGCGGGCACCGAGCCGGGCCACCGCCAGGATCAGGCAGACGTACCCGATGCTGTTGCGCAGCACCACGGCGACGGTGTCGCCAGCCGCGACGCCGTGCGCGGGGAGGCCGGCGGCGACCCGGTCGGTCGTCTCGACGAGTTCGCGGTACGTCACAAACGCGCCGCCGGTGGTGCGTACCGCCACGGCCTCGGGTCGACGGCTGGCCACCTCGCGGACGGCCTGGTAGAGCCCGGCAGCGGTCACGACGCCAGCCACCCGGCGTAGGTGGCGAATCGCCAGTCCTTGGTCAGACAGTCCACGGTGTCGAAGCCGGCGGCGCGGAGCCAGCCGAGTTGAGTTTCGACGTCGATGCAGATGTCGTGCTTCATCCGTTCGCGGCCGGCCGCCCATTCGTCGGCAGGCGTTCCGGCGGCGTGTACGTGGTCTTCGTGCTGCCGGTCGTACATCTGCTCCAGTCGCGGTGTGGGCGCGAGGACCTGCTCGACGTTGACGAAGATCCCACCCGGCCGCAAAATGCCGGGTAGGCGACCGAACAGCGTTTGTTTTTCGTGATGCTCGAGGTGGTGGATAGCTAGGCCGGAAACAACTGCGTCGTATGGTCCTATCGGCAGCGGATCCATCAGTCCCTGAACGGAAAAACTGACTTGATGAGCACTGTTGAACCGTTGTTTTGCCTGTGCGAGCATCCGCTCGGAATGGTCTACGAGAGTGATCGTTGCTTCGGGGATGCGGGCGATCAGCGCTGCGCTGAGCAGCCCGGTCCCTGCGCCCAGATCCAGGATCCGTGCGTGGCCCGGCACCGACATCTGTACCGCGCTGGACGCGCTGTCGTACAACAGGTCGAACGACGGGATGAGTTGACGCCGCAGTGCATCGTAGGTAGTGGGATTCCACAGCTCGAAGGTCACGATAATCCCCCCGTGGGTCACCGGTCGACGTTTTTGTGGCACTGGCATCGGATGCTGGATATACGGTGTTCTGCTGAGCCGACACATTGTCGGATGGTGATTCCTGTGGTGCGCGTATCTGCTTGCCGGCATGCGCTATTCAGAAAGTATCAAGGAGTGGCGGAGCAATGAAGAGATCGGTCAATATCAAAGTGTGATGCTGGTCACATTGTCGATCGTGTTGTCCGTTTTTGACGAACTGTCGATCGTGTCAGTAATCTGCGTTTGTCAGGCTCTTTGGGCCACGATCAGGTCCCGGACGATCGCCTGGTCGACCCGATGGGCGAAGCCGCCGTACCCCGGACCGTCGGCCACTTCCAGGCCCGCCTTGACCAGCAGCGCGGCCAGATCGTCGCGGGCGGCGACCAGGGTGTTCCAGGAGATACCGAGCGCCCCGCCGGGGCGCAGCAGGGCCACCCACTCCGGCAACGCCTCAGCCAGCAGACCCAACGGATCGCGGGTCAACCGGCCCGCTTGACCGCGGGTGCCGTGCTGCACCCCGTACGGCGCGTCGGTGACGATCGCGTCGAAGCTGCCGGCCCGGAACACCTGCCGGCTGCGGCGGGTGTCCGCGTGCACCATCGTCAGGTCGACGATTCGCCCGGCCCGGTGGTCGTCCTTGCTGGCCGCCAGGGTGACCGCCAGCCGTCGGCCCAGTACGGCCCGGTTGCGCCGCACCGGGGTGATCTCGGCCGAGTGCTTGAGCCGCTTGTGCTTCAACCAGGTACGGATGAAGTTGGCGTACACCTCGAAGTCCTTGCCGTCGATCTCCACCCCGGCGGCGTGCCAGCCGTACATCATCGCCTGGTTGAGCGTGGTGCCCCGGCCGCACATCGGATCGAGGACCCGCAGCGGCGGCGAGTCCGGGCCGAGCGGCCCGGCCGCCGCTCCGACGGTAACGGCGGTCCCGCTGGTCCCGCCGGTCCCAGCGGCACCGGCCCGGTCGGTCGTGGCCAGCGCGGTCACGTTCAACAGCAGTCTGGTGAACTGCTCATTGGTCTTGCCGGCGTACTTCGGGATGGTGATCAGGTCGCTGTCGAAGCGGTCCCGGCCGGTCACCTCCAGTGGCCGCAGCAGGTCGCCGTCGCGGGCGAAGAACGCGTACCGGGCGGACAGGTTGGCCAGCACGGACAGGTCCCGGTCGGTCAGATCGACACCGGTGAAGGTGACGTACGGCAGCCCGCCGATCGTGGTGATCGTGATGTCGGCGAGCCGGCCGTCGAGAGCTCTGTCGCCGAAGACGGTCAGCTCAGCGGCGGCCAGCCCGACCGCCGACTCGGCGTACACCCGGTTCGCCGACGGGTGGATCAGCAGGGCGTACGCGGTCATCGGCGGTCCATTCGGTCAGGCGGGTGCGGGTGGGACCCACGAGTGTTACCACACCGGCGGCCTGCGTAAGGTCACCGGCATGGCACGGCAGCGGGGGCGGCGTCTGCCGCTGGCGGACCGCCCGCTCACTGAACCGCATTTGGCGCGGCTGCCGGCCGACCACCCGCACCGGGCGGCGGTGCTGGCCGCACACGCGGCAGCGCTCGACGCCGGCGAGGCCGGTTACCTGGATCCGGGCACCGGGCTGTTCGTGCTGACCGCGGCGTTCCTGGCCCACCGGGGCACCTGCTGTGGCCAGGGTTGCCGGCACTGCCCGTATCTGGGGTGATTCCGGGGAATTCCTACGCGGCGCGGTCGGTGCGGGTGGCGGGCTTTCGCGGCGGCGGCGGAACCCGTACGGTGTGCGACGAACAATCCGCCTTTTTCGGCCGGCCTGACCGTGGGAGGTCACTGTGGGCGTTCGGTTGCGCCTGTCCGGCGCCGGGCTGATCCTGCTGCTGTTCGCCGCCGGCTGCTCCGACCGGGCGGTGGCCACCGAGAACCCCGCCCCGGACGATCCGGCCCAGGCCAGTCCGTCGCCGAGCCCGGTCGAGCCGTACCCGGAGGTGCCCCGTCCGCCGGCTGCCGAGTCCGGCGGGGCATGCCGGGTGTTCGACTTCGACGTGGTCGAGCAGACCGTCGGGTTCCGGTTCGAGGTGGCGGCGGCCAACAAGCACGACAAGACGCAGTCGTGCGTGCTGCGGCCGGCCGAGGAGCCACTGCCGGACCTGATGGTCTCCATCTCGGACACCAGGGCGAGCGCGTCGGTCTTCGCCGACGACGTCGCCCCGGTCGGTGCCAAGGAGATCAAGGATCTCGGCAAGGCCGCCTACTGGATCCCGGTCAAGCCGGACCCCGACACTGGGTACGGGGCGGCGCTGGAGGTCAACTGGATCACCGGGGACCCGAAACTGATCAGCCTGCGCTGGACGTTCGCCCCCGGTGACGACGAACTGTCCGCCGTGGAACTGGCGCCCAAGATGGTCGAGCTGGCCCGGGTGGTGCACGACAACCGCAAGAAGTGACCGGCCGGCCGTGCCGGGGCACCGCCGGCCGGGTCGCGCCCAGGGCGGTCGCGCCGACCGGCGGAGCGCCGGTTGCTCAGGCGGCCGCGCCGGCCAGCGACCGACCGTGGTCGGCGGCCGCGACGAACACCCGGGACGCGACCTCGCGCGGCAGGTGGATCTTGTCGCCGGACCGGTCGATGGTCACCCCGTCGCGTTCCTGCGCGACGGTGACCGTCGCCCCTGGGTCCACCCCGGCGGCGTGCAACTGGCGGAGCACGTCGGCGTTGGTCTGCACGCTCTCGCAGATCCGGCGGACCACGACCGTGCCGGTCAGGCCGGGGAACGCCAGATTGCGCTCGGTGTCCGGGCCGATGTCCGGATTGGTCAGCTTTGTCGGTCCGTCACCCAGCGCGTCCAGGCCGGGGATCGGGTTGCCGTACGGCGACCGGGTCGGCCGGTTGAGCAGGTCGTAGACCTTCTTCTCGACCGCGTCGCTCATCACGTGCTCCCAACGGCAGGCCTCCTCGTGGGCCTCCTCGTAGGGCATGCCGATGACGTTGACCAGCAGCAGCTCGGCGAGCCGGTGCTTACGCATCACCGAGACCGCTTGGGCCCGGCCCAGCTCGGTGAGTCGTAAGTTTCGGTCGTCCTCGATGGTGAGCAGCCCGTCGCGCTCCATCCGGGCGACCGTCTGGCTGACGGTGGGGCCGCTCTGGTGCAGCCGCTCGGCGATCCTGGCACGCAGCGGCGGCACCGACTCTTCCTCGAGCTCAAGTATGGTGCGCAAATACATCTCTGTGGTATCGACAAGATCATTCACGGTCAGCTGCCCTCCAGTGTTCAATCCTACCTTGCAGCACCGATAACCAGCCGGAACGGACGATCGGCAAGGGACAGGAGTAGCCCCGCATGGTGTTGACTGGGATGGTGTTCGATACCGCAGACCCTACCGTCGCCGTCACCGAACTCGCCGCCGCGCTGGCCGGTGGGCGACCGCCGACCCTGCTGGACGTGCGCTGGCGGCTCGTCGGCCCGCCGGGCCGCGACGACTACGTCGCCGCCCACCTGCCCGGCGCGGTCTTCGTCGACCTGGACGCCGACCTGTGCGGCCCACCGGGCGCCGGTGGCCGGCACCCGCTGCCCGACCCGGCACCGCTGCAGCGGACGTTGCGCCGAGCCGGGGTGCGCGCCGGGTGGCCGGTCGTCGTCTACGACGGTGGCGACGGTCTCGCCGCCGCCCGCGCCTGGTGGACGCTGCGCTGGGCCGGGCACCGGCCGACCTGGATGCTTGATGGCGGCTACCCCGCCTGGCTGGCGGCCGGCCGACCGGTCACCGCCGACGTGCCGGCACCGCCGCCCGGCGACGTGACCGTACGCCCGGGAGGTATGCCGGTGCTCGACGCCGCCGCCGCCGGCCGGCTACCCCGGCAGGGTGGGCTGCTGATCGACGTCCGCGTCGACGCCCGGTACCGGGGCGAGCATGAGCCGGTCGACCCGGTGGCCGGGCACATCCCCGGCGCGGTCAACCTGCCGACCACGCTGCACCTCGACGATGCCGGGCTGCTGCGCGACGCCGGGATGCTGCGGGACCGGTTCACCGGTGCCGGGCTGCGCCCGCAGGACCCGGTCGCGGCGTACTGCGGGTCGGGGGTGACCGCCGCGCACACGGTGCTCGCCCTGCACCGCGTTGGCCGCACCGATGCGGCGCTGTATCCCGGATCGTGGAGCGAGTGGATCACCGACCCGGCCCGACCGGTCGCCACCGGCGCGGACCCCGGCTGACCCGGTCTGCTGCCGGCCGGGCTGACCCGGGGTCCGCTGCCTGCCGGGCTGACTGGCCGGGCCGGGCGGCCGGGCACGCGGGCACGGGGTCGGCAGGTGCGTGCGACGATGGCCAGATGTCGGACGGGACGAGGCAGATGTCGGACGGGACGGACCAGGCACGGGCGGCGGGCGGTACCGACGCGACGCTGGTGGTCTGGGACGAGCGCCTGCTGGCGTACGACCTCGGTGACCATCCGCTGGACCCGGTACGGGTCGAGCTGACGATCGCGTTGGCCCGCGAGTACGGCCTGCTGGACCGCCCCGGGGTGCGGCTGGGCGCCCCGGAGCCGGCCGACGACGTGGCGCTCACCCGGGTGCACCGGGCTGACTACCTCGACGCCGTCCGGGTCGCGCACGACGACCCGTTCTTCTCCGGGTACGGCCTCGGCACCCCCGACAATCCGACGTTTGCCGGGATGCACGACGCCAGCGCGCTGGTCGCCGGTGCCACGATGGCTGCCGCCGAGGCGGTCTGGCGCGGCGACGTACGGCGGGCGGTCAATGTCTCGGGCGGGCTGCACCACGCGATGCCCGGCCGGGCCGCCGGGTTCTGCGTCTACAACGACCCGGCAGTGGCGATCGCCCGGCTGCTGGACCTCGGCGCCGAACGCATCGCGTACGTTGATATCGACGTGCATCACGGCGACGGGGTGCAGGAGATCTTCTACGACGACCCGCGGGTGCTCACCGTCAGCCTGCACGAAACGCCGCTGGCGCTGTTCCCCGGCACCGGATTCCCCGACGAGGTGGGCGGCCCCGGCGCGCAGGGCAGTGCGGTGAACGTCGCGCTGCCGTCCGGCACCGCCGACCGGGGCTGGCTGCGCGCGTTCCACGCCGTGGTGCCGTCGCTGCTGCGGGCCTTCCGGCCGCAGCTGCTCGTCACCCAGTGCGGGGCGGACGCGCACCGGCTCGACCCGCTGGCCGACCTGGGGCTCAGCGTCGACGGTCAGCGGGCCGCGTACCTGGCGCTGCGGGCCCTCGCCGATGAGCACTGCGGCGGCCGCTGGGTCGCCACCGGTGGCGGCGGGTACGCGCTGGTCGAGGTGGTGCCCCGGGCCTGGACCCATCTGCTGGCGATCGCCACCGGCGCGCCGATCGACCTGGCCACGCTGACCCCACCCCGGTGGCGGGAGCTGGCCGCCGCCCGCTGCCCCGGCCGACAGGTCCCGCTGCGGATGACCGACGAGGCCGACCTGAACTTCCAGCCGTGGCAGCCGGCCGGTGACCCGGACCCGATCGACCGGGCGATCATGGCGACCCGCCGGGCCGTCTTCCCCCTGCACGGACTCGATCCGCACGACCCCCGGGACTGACCATGGACCGATCGGCTGACGTGCTGCTGCGCGACGGCACCACCGTCCACCTGCGGCAAATCCGCCCGGACGACGCCGACGCGATCGTCGCGATGCACGCCCGGTTCTCCGACCGCACCCGCTACCTGCGGTACTTCTCCCCGTACCCGCGGATCCCCGACCGCGACCTGGCGCGCTTCGTCAACGTCGACCACCACGACCGGGAGGCGTTCGTGGTGGTCTCCGGTGACCGGATCTTCGCGGTCGGCCGCTACGACCGGATGGGTCCGGGCTCAGCCGAAGCCGAGGTCGCCTTCGTCGTCGAGGACACCCACCAGGGCCGGGGCGTCGGTTCGGTGCTGTTGGAGCATCTCGCCGCCGCCGCCCGATCCGAGGGCGTCACCTCGTTCGTCGCCGAGGTGCTGCCGGTCAACGCGCCGATGCTGCGGGTCTTCGCCGACGCCGGCTTCCAGGTCCGCCGCCGGTACGCCGACGGCGTGGTCCACCTGAGCTTTCCGATCGCCCCGACGGAGGCGTCCCTGCAGGTGCAGTGGAGCCGGGAACACAGCGCCGAGGCCCGGTCGATCGCCCGGCTGCTGACCCCGCGGGGAGTCGCCGTCTACGGCGCCAGCGCCACCGGCCAGGGGGTCGGCGCGGCCGTCCTCGGCCATCTGCGCGACGGCGGGTTCACCGGGGACGTGGTCCCGGTACATCCGGCGGTGGACCGCATCGGCGGGCTGCCCGCTCACCGTCGGGCGGCCGACGCCGGCAACCCGGTCGACCTGGCGGTCGTCGCGGTGGCGCCGGACGCGGTGCCGGCCGTGGTCGCCGATGCCGCCGCCGCCGGCGCCCACGGCGTCGTGGTCATCTCGGCCGGCTTCGCCGAGTCCGGCCCGGCCGGCGCCGCCGCCCAGCGGGAACTGATCCGTACGGCGCACGTGGCCGGGCTGCGGGTGGTCGGACCGAACTGTCTCGGCGTGGCCAACACCGACCCTCGGATCCGGCTCAACGCGACGCTGGCGCCGCAGCTTCCGCCGGCCGGCCGGGTCGGCTTTTTCAGCCAGTCCGGTGCGCTCGGCGTGGCGTTGCTCGCCGAGGCGGACCGGCGTGGGCTCGGGTTGTCGACGTTCGTGTCGGCCGGCAACCGGGCCGACGTCTCCGGCAACGACCTGCTGCAGTACTGGCAGGACGACCCCGGCACCGACGTGATCCTGCTGTACCTGGAGACGTTCGGCAATCCCCGCAAGTTTGCCCGGCTGACCCGCCGGATCGGGCGCACCAAGCCGGTGGTGGCGTTGGCCCCCGGCGCCGGCCCGGTGGCACCCGTCGAGCTGGGCCCGGACGCCGCCGCGGTGACCCGGCTGTTCGCCCGGTCCGGGGTGATCCGGGTCGACACGGTCGCGGAGATGTTCGACGTCGGTACCCTGCTGGCCAATCAGCCGCTGCCGGTGGGCCGGCGGGTGGCCGTGGTCGGCAACTCGTCGGCGTTGACCATGCTGGCTGCGGCGGCCTGCCGGGCGCAGCGGCTCACCGTGGCGGCCGACTACCCACGTACCGTTGCGCCCGAAGCCGGCGCGCACGAGTTCGCCGACGCGCTCGCCGACGCTGCCGTCGATGCCGCCGTGGACGCCCTGGTGGTGGTGTTCGCGCCGCCGTTGCCCAACCAGTTGGCGGACGAGGACGCCGACTTCACCTCGGCGTTGGCCAGCGTCGCACTCGCCGGTGACAAGCCGACGGTCGCGACGCTGCTGGTCGGCCAGCCGCCGGCCGGAGTGCCGACCTACCCGTCGGTGGAGGAGTCGGTCCGGGCGCTGGCCCGGGTCGCCGACTACGCCGACTGGCTGCGCGAGCCGCCCGGTACGGTGCCGGACCTGGCCGGGATCGACCCGGCTGTGGCCGGTGCCGCGCTGACCGTCGACCCGGCCGACCCGGTCGGGCTGCTCGCCGGGTACGGCATCGAGGTGGTCGACTCGATCCCGGCCGCCTCGGTCGACCAGGCGGTGGCCGCCGCGCTGCGGCTGGGCCTGCCGGTCGTGCTCAAGGCCGCCGCGGACGGACTGCGACACCGGTTGGACCTCGGCGCGGTACGGCTCGATCTGGCCAACGTGGACGCGGTGGAACGGGCGTACCGTGACGTCGCGGCCCAGTTCGGCGCGCAGGTGCTGATCCAACGGATGGTGCCACCCGGCGTTGCCTGCGTGGTCGAGTCGACCACCGACCCCACCTTCGGCCCGGTGGTCGGTTTCGGGCTGGGCGGCGTAGCGACCGATCTGCTGGGTGACCGGGCCTGGCGGGCCGCGCCGCTGACCGACCGGGACGCGGCCGGGCTGGTCGACGAACCTCGGGCGGCACCGCTGCTGTCCGGCTATCGGGGAGCCGGCCCAGTGGACCGGGCCGCCCTGGTCGATCTGCTGCTACGGGTGGGGCGGCTCGCCGACGAACAGCCGCAGGTTCACCGGTTACGGCTCAACCCGGTGCTGGCCCGGCCGGACGGGCTGGCGGTGCTGCACGCCAGCGTCGTGGCCGGTCCGCCGGACGCCCGCCCGGACACCGGCCCGCGCCGGCTGTGACCGCACCAGACGGCCGCGCCGGCGGTGACCGTCTTGACGTCGCGCGGCCGGTCGGAGCCCCTGCTCCGACCGGCCGCCGCCCCCGATGCGCCGGCTGTCCCCCCGGTCAGCCGGCGTACGTCTCCAGCCGCTGCGCCCGCGACGGATGCCGCAACTTGAGCAGCGTGACCTTCTCGATCTGTCGGATCCGCTCCCGGGACAGGCCGAACTCCCGGCCCACCTCGTCGAGGGTGCGCTGCCGGCCGTCGTCCAGCCCGAACCGCAGCCGGATCACCGCCTGCTCCCGCTGGGACAAGGTGGACAGGACGATCTCCACCTCGTTGCGCAGCTTGCCCTCGGACGCGGATTCCCCGCCCTGCTCGCGCGGGTCGACGGCGGCGACGAAGTCGCCGAGGGCGCTCTCGCCGTCCTCGCCGACGGTCTGGTCCAGGCTGACCGGCTCCCGGTCGTAGGAGATGAGCTCGATCACCTGGAATTCGGGCACCGACATGGCGGCGGCGATGTCGCCGATCGTCGGCTCCCGCCCCAGCGTCGCCGACAGGTCACGGCGAGCCCGTACCATCCGGTTGACCTGCTCGACCATGTGTACCGGGATCCGAATGGTGCGGGCCTGGTCGGCCATGGCACGGGTGATGGCCTGGCGGATCCACCAGGTGGCGTAGGTGGAGAACTTGTAGCCCTTGGCGTAGTCGAACTTCTCGACGGCCCGGATCAGGCCGAGGTTGCCCTCCTGGATCAGGTCGAGGAAGGCCATCCCCCGACCGGTGTACCGCTTCGCGATGCTGACCACCAGCCGCAGGTTCGCCTCCAGCAGGTGGTCCTTGGCGGCGCGGCCCTCGGCGGCGACGACGTCCAGGTCGGCGCGCAACTGCGCGGACAGCCGGTCGGGCCCGGCGAGCTTCTCCTCGGCGAACAGCCCGGCCTCGATCCGCTTGGCCAGCAGCACCTCCTGTACGGCGGTGAGCAGCTTGGTGCGTCCGATCCCGTTCAGGTATGCGCGGACCAGATCGGCCGAAGCGCCGCGGTCGTCGGTGGCGTCAAGGTCGTGCTGACCGTCGGTGGTGACCTGGACGGTGGTGTCGATGTCGTCTTCGATGGTACGCGTGACCACTCTCAGTCGCCTCCCCGCGTCGACAAGTGGTGAGCCAGCAGCGGAGTGCCGCTGGTGACAACCAGCTTGCCGGGTAGGGCGTGAAGTCACGGTTAGCCGGGGGCCAGGTGGCATGAATTCGGGACCTGACCGTTGCTGCACACCGCTTGGCGGTTGCTGACAGTGACGTCACAGTTCCAGAAGGATGGTCTGCGGTCCGATGTTGACGCTCTCCACCTGCATGTGCGCCCGGAACCGTCCGGTGCGTACCGTCGCGCCGCGCGCGGCCAGCGCCTCGACCACCGCCGTGACCAGCGGCTCGGCCAGCTCCGCCGGGGCGGCGGCGGACCAGCTCGGCCGTCGTCCCCGGCGCGCGTCGCCGTACAAGGTGAACTGGCTGACCACCAGGACCGGCGCGGCCAGCTGCGCGGCAGAGCGCTCGGCGGAGCCTTCGCCGGCCGGGTCCGGCGGGAAGATCCGCAGCTCGTAGACCTTGCGGGCCATCTCGGCGGCGGTCGAGCCCGTGTCGGTGTGGGTCACCCCGAGCAGCACCAGCAGGCCGGGGCCGATCGCCGCGACCACCTCGCCGTCGACCGTCACCGAGGCCCGACCGACCGTCTGTACCACCGCCCGCATACCGGCCAGCCTGCCAGACCGGTCAGCCGGTCAGCCGGTCACACCCGCCGCCGGTTACTCCGGCAGCAGGATGCCGCGTTCGACCAGCCGGGCCAGGACCGGCACGGCGGCGTCGGCGAGCTCCTGCTCGGGTACGTCGTGCGCGAGCGCCAGCAGCGACAACTGCTCGCGCATCGGCAACCGGCCGTCGCACCCGCCGACCACCGCCAGCACCAGCGGATCGATCTCCTCGGTCCAGCGCAGCCCACCGGTCAACGTGACGGTCTGCCGGTCGACCGCCCAGCCATCGTCGCCGATGCCGGCCTCCTGCTGCAGCCGCAGCCCGTCGGCGGTCCGGTAGCGGGCGTCGAGCAGACCGGAGGCATCACGGGCGCGCAGCCAGTCCTGCCGGGTGAACCACTCGTCGACCCGGTCGCCCAGCGGCGGTGCCACCTGCTGGCGCAGCTCCTCGACCCGGACCACCGGGTCGGCGTGTCCGCTGCGGCGCAGGGTGACCAGGCCGAAGCCGACTGCCTCGACCTTCTGCGCGTCGAACCAGTCGAGCCAGGCGGCCGCCCGGTGCGCGTCCGGGCCCTCGCTGGCGTCGGCCAGCCAGAGATTGACGTAGGAGACCGGGTCGGCCACCTCCCGCTGGATCACCCAGCCGTCCAGCCCGGTACCGGCCAACCAGCCCGCGACCCGTTCGGTCCAGTCCTCCCCGGCGACGTGCATCCAGTTCGCCAGGTAGTGCATCGTACCGCCGTCGGTGAGCAGGTCCGGGGCGGCGGCCGCGAGCTCGGCACAGATTCCGTCGCCGATCCGGCCCGAGTCGCGGTAGGTGTGGGTGGCGGTGCCCGGCCCGACCACGAACGGCGGGTTGCTGACCACGAGGTCGAACCGGCGACCGGCGACCGGCGCGGTCAGGTCACCGTGCAGCAGTTCCCACCGTTGGCCGTTGAGCGCGGCGGTGGTGGCGGCGAACCGCAGCGCCCGGGCCGACAGGTCGGTCGCGGTGACGCGGTCGGCGTGGCCAGCCAGGTGCAGCGCCTGTACGCCGCAGCCGGTGCCGAGATCCAGCGCCGCGCCGACCGACCGCCGGTGCACCGCACCGGCCAGGGTGGTCGACGAGCCCCCGACGCCGAGGACGTGATCGGCGGCGAGTGGCTGGCCCGCCCGCAGGTGCGACGGCACGTCCGAAATCACCCACCAGGCGTCGCCGTACGGCTCCAGGTCGACGCCCTGCCGCAGTCCGGGTCCGTCCGGTGACTGCTCCACCAGCCCGGCGGCGAGCGCGTCGGCCAGCGGCAGCGGCGCCAGTGCGGCGGCGACCGTGTCGGCCGGCTCGGTCTGGGCGCAGACGAACAGGCGGATCAGGGTGGCGAGCGGATCACCGTCGGCGGTGCGCCGCAGCGCTTCCCGGTGGTCGTTGCGGGCCACTGCGGAGGTGGCCTGCGGCCCCAACCGCTCGGCGATCCCGGTCGAGGTGAACCGGGCCGCGGTCAGCGCGGTCCGCAACTGGTCGATCCCGGCCGCGTCGAGCAGCGCGGGGAAATTGGTCATGTCGTCGGTCACGTTGCCATCCTGCCCGGTCACCTGACTAATCCTGGCCCATCCTGCCCGGCGGGGCGGGTCGTCGCCGGGCGATCTGCTCCGATCCGGCAGGATACGCGGATGAGCCTTTCGCTGCCCATCGACGCGGACGCCAACGAATTGCTGCGGCGCAGCCCACTGGCGCTGGTCGTCGCGATGGTCCTGGATCAGCAGGTGCCGCTGGAGCGCGCCTTCTCCGCGCCGTACGACCTGGGTCTGCGGCTGGGGCACCAGCCGGACGCCCGCGAAATCGCCGAGTACGACCCCGAGGAGCTGATCGCGGTCTTCGCCCAGCGCCCGGCGCTGCACCGGTTCCCGAAGGCGATGGCTGCCCGGGTGCAGCAGGTCTGCCGGATCGTCGTCGACCGGTATGACAACGACCCGGCCCGAATCTGGACCGAGGCTCCGGACGGGGCGACCGCACTGGCCCGGATCAGCGGGCTGCCCGGCTTCGGCAAGCAGAAGGCGCAGATTTTCCTGGCGCTGCTGGGCAAGCGGTACGGCGTTCAGCCGACAGGCTGGCGGGAGGCGGCCGGCGAGTTCGGTCGGGACGGGGTGCACGTCTCGGTGGCCGACATCGTCGACGAGGACTCCCTGGTCCGGGTACGGGAGCACAAGCAGCAGATGAAGGCGGCTGCGAAGGCGGCCAAGGGCTGAGCGGCCAAGGGCTGATCAGCCGCGCCCCGCCGGTCACGTTCGCCGGCCGGTATGCGGGCCATCCACTTGCCGGTAATCGGTCACGTCTGCGGCCGGGCGTTGGGCGACGTACGCCGGCAGGTGCGACGATGGCAGCAGGCGACACGAGGAGGCACGGTGCGACGGACTGCTGGGCAACCGACCGTGATCACCGACGCCGAACCTAGCCCGGGAGACCAACTGCGCGGCCGGCAACGTCGGTATGTGCTGATGATGTCGATCCGGGGCATCTGTCTGATCGTCGGCGCGGTCCTGGTGACCAGCGAGGCGCCGTTGCTCTGGCTGTGGCTGCCGATCTGCGCGGTCGGGATGATCCTGGTGCCGTGGCTGGCCGTGCTGCTCGCCAACGACCGGCCGCCGAAGGACCGGCACCGGATGCGCAACCAGTGGCTTCAGCACACTCCACGGGGCGGCCCACCGCAGGTCGGCGCGGTGCCGACCACGCCGTCACCGGTCCGCGTCATCGACGTCGAACCCTGACCCGCCGCGGCGAACCGGCCGGGCACCGATCACCCCGACCGCTGTCGCGCCCGCCCGTCCGGCGGCGGCCAGTGCGGTCACCGGATCATCGCCGGCGAGCCAGGCGGCGAGTAGCCCTGCGGCGAAGGCGTCACCGGCACCGGTGGGGTCGACCACCGGCACGGTCGTCGCCGCCGCCGACACCACCGTTGCCGGTTCGTGCCAGACGGCTCCGCCGGAGCCCCGCTTGACCACGAGCCGCCGGACCGGCGCCGGGGTCGGCAGTCCGTCGGCCAGCCCCAGCGCCGTGGCCTCGTCGAGGTTGGCCAGCAGCAGGTCAGTCCCGCGTACCCAGTCGAGGAACCTCGCCGGTCCGGCGTCCAGCAACGGAGCCGCCGACGCCGCGTCGACGCTGGTCGACATGCCGTGCGACCGGGCGGCGACCAGCGCGTGCCGGCCGGCCTCCCGGCTGTGCGGGTGCAGCAGCGGGTAGCCGGACAGGTGCAGGTGTGTCGCGTCGGGAAACAGCGCCACGGCATCGTCGACGTCACCGGCTCGCAGCGACAGGTTGGCACCTCGGTCGGCGACCATCGACCGCTGCTCACCGTGGGCCAGCACGATCACCGTGCCGGTCGCTGTGCCCGGGCAGCGCCGTACCGCCAGGTCGACCCCGGCCTCGGCCAGCTCGGCCAGCCGGATGTCTCCGAGGTCGTCGTCGCCCGCCGCCGCCACCAACGTCACTGGTACGCCCTGCGAGGCCAGCCAGGCTGCGGTGTTGGCGGCCTGGCCACCGCCGGTGAACCGGATCCCGCCCGCCGTGTCCGTGCCGGCCGCCAGCGGTGTGGTGAGCACAGCCACCACGTCGGTGACCAGGTCGCCGACGACCAGGACCCGGCCCGGGCTCGGCCGACCAGTGGCCGGGCCGACGTCGGTCAGCCTGCGGCCGGTCACCCCGCCGTGCCGGTCGGCTCTGCGGCGCCGACGAACTCCGCCGCGTGGGCGGCCTCCGCCACCGCCGCCGCCACGGCAATCCGCCCGGCGAGGTCGGCGTTGCGCAGGATGATCCGGATGTTCACCGCCAGGCTGGCACCGGCGGTAGCCGAGTGGAAGTGCGCCAGCAGGAACGGGGTGACCTCCTTGCCGGTGACGCCCGCCTCGGCCATCCGGGCCAGCCCGGTGGCCAGCGTGGTGTCGTGCAGACCCGGATCCAGTTGCTCCTGCTGCGGCAGCGGATTCGCCACCACCAGCGCGCCCCCGCCGAAGCCGTGTCGACGCCGGGCCCGGATCACCTCGGCGACGTGTTCCGGCGAGTCGAGCGACCAGTGCAGGTCGTGGCCGCTGTCGGTGACGAAGAAGCCGGGGAACCGCCGGCTGCGGTAGCCGGCGACGGCCACGCCGAGGGTTTCCAGCCGCTCCAGGGTGGCCGCCACGTCCAGGATCGATTTCACCCCGGCGCAGACCACGGTGATCGGCGTACCGGCCAGGGTGACCAGGTCAGCCGACTCGTCGAAGGTCTGCGCCGCCTCCCGGTGCACCCCGCCGAGCCCGCCGGTGGCGAACACGCCGATCCCGGCCGCCGCCGCGACCACACTGGTGGCGGCGACCGTCGTCGCCCCGTCCACGCCGCTCGCCGCGGCCAGCGCCAGGTCCCGGGCGGAGAGCTTGGCGACGGTGTCGGAGCCGGCCAGCCGGGTGAGCTCGGCGTCGTCCAGCCCGACCACCAGCCGCCCGCCGAGCATGCCGATGGTCGCCGGCACCGCGCCGGTTGCCCGTACTGCGGCCTCGATCTCGCGGGCGACCCGCAGATTGTCGGGTCGCGGCAGGCCGTGTGCGATGATGGTGCTTTCCAGGGCGACGATGGCCCGTCCGTCCCGGCGGGCGTCGGCCACCTCGGCGCCGTACTGGATGTCGTAGTGCAACGGCCCGATACGGCCTGCGGTTTCTGCCATGATCACCACGGTACGGGGCGGGGGTCGCGCCGGACGTTGGACCCGTACGCCACAAACTGCCAAACTCTCAGCCTGGAGGTGGGAGACGACGTGACTACCGAGGTTCTTGAGCGTCCCGAGGTCAAGGATGCCGACGCCGACAACGGCCCGGAGATGTTCCACTACGTCCGCAAGGACAAGATCGCCGAGAGCGCCGTCATGGGCACCTTCGTGATCGCACTGTGCGGCGAACGCTTCCCGGTGACCCGTACGCCGAGACCCGGATCACCCGTCTGCCCCCGGTGCAAGGAGATCTACGAGTTGATGACCGGCTGAGTCGGACTCCGATCGGCCTTCGCGTCCACCGGCCGCGAGGGCCTTTTCGTGGCCGTCGACTGCACTCCGGTCACGGCCGCCGGCCGGGCGGGTAGACGGTTCCGTGATCGCCGGCTGGTCTGGACCCGATCACGGGGGAAAGGGGTTCGCGTGCCGACCACCATGCCGACGGTCGACACGTTCCCGGCGCTGCGCGGTTGGCAGCGCCGGGCACTGGTGGAGTATCTGCGCCGGCGCAGCGAGGACTTCCTCGCCGTCGCCACGCCGGGTGCCGGTAAGACCACGTTCGCGCTGCGGATCGCGGCCGAGTTGCTGGCCGACGGCACCGTCGAGGCGGTCACCGTGGTCGCACCGACCGAGCACCTGAAGACCCAGTGGGCGGCGGCGGCCGGCCGGGTCGGCATCCAGCTCGACGCCGCGTTCCGCAACGCCGACCTGCACTCGGCCGCCGACTTTCACGGCGCGGTGGTCACCTATGCCCAGGTCGGGATGGCCCCCCAGGTGCACCGGCGGCGCACGATGACCCGGCGGACGCTGGTCATCCTCGACGAGATCCACCACGCCGGTGACTCCCGGTCCTGGGGCGACGGGATCAAGGCCGCGTTCGAGCCGGCCGTCCGCCGGCTGATGCTCACCGGTACGCCGTTCCGCTCGGACGACAACCCGATCCCGTTCGTGCGTTACGAAGCTGGCGGCGACGGCCTGCCGAGGTCCCGGGCGGACAGCATCTACGGCTACTCCGACGCGCTGCGCGACGGGGTGGTCCGGCCGGTGCTGTTCCTGGCCTACTCGGGGGAGACCCGGTGGCGGACCAGCGCCGGGGACGAACTCGCCGCCCGGCTGGGCGAGCCGATGACCCAGGACCTCATCGCCCAGGCCTGGCGGACCGCGCTGGATCCGGCCGGCGACTGGATGCCGGCGGTGCTGCGCGCGGCCGACGCCCGGCTCACCTTCCTGCGTGACGGCGGCATGTCCGACGCCGGTGGTCTGGTCATCGCCAGCGATCAGGCGGCGGCCCGCTCGTACGCCCGACTGCTGGAGCGACTGACCGGGGAGAAGGCCGCGGTGGTGCTCTCCGACGACGCCGGCGCGTCGGCCCGGATCGCCACGTTCGCCCGGTCCGAGCAGCGCTGGATGGTGGCGGTCCGGATGGTCTCCGAAGGGGTGGACGTCCCCCGGCTGGCCGTCGGCGTGTACGCGACCAGCGCCTCGACGCCGCTGTACTTCGCCCAGGCGATCGGCCGGTTCGTCCGGGCCCGCCGGCCGGGGGAGTCGGCGACGGTGTTCCTGCCGAGCGTCCCGCACCTGCTCGGGCTGGCCAGTGAGATGGAGGCCGAGCGGGACCATGTGATCGGGGCGGCCAAGAAGCGGGAGGGCTTCGACGACGACCTGCTGGAGCGTGCCCAGCGCAACGAGCAGGCCAGCGGGGAGCTGGAAAAGCGGTTCGAGGCGTTGTCGGCCACCGCCGAGCTGGACCAGGTGATCTTCGACGGCGCCTCGTTTGGTACCGGGGCCCAGGCCGGCACCGCCGAGGAGGAGGAGTACCTCGGCCTGCCCGGCCTGCTCACCCCCGATCAGGTCACGGTGCTGCTGAACCGTAGGCAGGCCGAGCAGGTCGCGGCGCAGCGGCGGGCCCGGTCGACGGAGCAACCGGTACCCGCCGCCCGGCCGGCGGAACGGCCACCGACCGCCGGGGAGCGTCGGATCACCCTGCGCCGTCAGCTGAACGCCCTGGTCGCCGCGCACCACCACCGCACCGGGCTGCCGCACGGCAAAATTCACGCCGAGTTGCGGCGGCGGTGCGGCGGCCCGCCGAGCGCGCAGGCCACCATCGAGCAGCTGGAGGAGCGGATCGCGATGGTGCAGACGCTGTGACCCGGGTAGGTCCCGGTCAGCCGGTCACCAGCAGGTGGTCGAGATTCTCGTATCCCTCGCGGACGCCGTGCTCCATCCCGCTGGCCAGCATCTGGTCGCGGGTGACCAGGTTCTCGACCAGCGACAGTACGGTGATCCGGGTGCCGCCGTCCGGCAGGTCCTCGAAGGTGGCGGTGTCCAGGCTGACCCCGTCGGGCACCCCGTCGTAGGTGGAAGTCTGCACCAGCTCCTCCGCGCGTTGGCGGTACCGGTCGAGTCACCGGGACACCAGGTCGAAGACCTCGGCTTCCAGGTGGCAGGGCCGCCGCAGGGCGTCCTGGCTGGCGTGGCCAAAAGAAGGGCTGGGCCCCACCGTCCGGTGGGGCCCAGCCGTCGTCGCTGTCCAGGTGGTCTCGTCGTGTCAGTTGGCCATCAGATCGGCGCCACGCCAAGTGAACTCAGGGTCGGCCTTGAACTGCACCGCGATCTTGACGAGATCGTCGGCGTACTTGTTGGCGTGGTGTCCGCAGAACACCAACTCGCTGCCGCCCGCCAAGGTCACCCGTAGTTTGCCGGCCGCGTTGCACCGGTCGCACCGTTCATCGGCGCCTAGGGCATCCACCGTCTCCGGAGGCGTGAGAGTCGGGGTCATCGCCTTCCTCCTCTGGTCGTCACCGATGAACACACTCTTCGGTCTGTCACCCATCGTCCAACACCGGCGGGGGTCCCCGCCTTCCCGATGTGCCCCCGGGGGACCGGGCTCACACCTGGTAGGCACAGTGTGCCGTGAACCAAGGGTGCCACGTCAACGATCACCGCCGGGTAACGTTGTGATGACCTGGGCTTGGTAGACACCAAGTGACCAAAGTTACACATTCGGTTGTCCTGAATCGGTCAGTCCAAGTAGTCCCGGAGCACCTGTGAACGTGACGGGTGTCGCAACTTGGACATCGTCTTGGACTCGATCTGGCGGATCCGTTCCCGGGTTACCCCGTAGACCTGTCCGATCTCGTCCAGCGTCCGCGGCTGCCCGTCGGTGAGACCGAACCGCAACCTGACCACCCCGGCTTCGCGTTCCGACAGGGTCTGCAGCACCTGCTGCAGCTGGTCCTGCAGCAACGAGAAGGAGACCGCGTCCACCGCCACCACGGCTTCGGAGTCCTCGATGAAGTCACCGAGTTGGCTGTCGCCCTCGTCGCCAATGGTCTGGTCCAGCGAGATGGGCTCCCGGGCGTACTGCTGAATCTCCAGCACCTTCTCCGGTGTGATGTCCATCTCCTTGGCCAGCTCCTCCGGCGTGGGCTCACGGCCCAGGTCCTGCAGCAGCTCGCGTTGGATACGACCCAGCTTGTTGATCACCTCGACCATGTGCACCGGGATCCGAATGGTGCGGGCCTGGTCGGCCATGGCACGGGTGATGGCCTGGCGGATCCACCAGGTGGCGTAGGTGGAGAACTTGTAGCCCTTGGCGTAGTCGAACTTCTCGACGGCCCGGATCAGGCCGAGGTTGCCCTCCTGGATCAGGTCGAGGAAGGCCATCCCCCGACCGGTGTACCGCTTGGCCAGCGAGACCACCAGTCGCAGGTTTGCCTCCAGCAGGTGGTTCTTGGCCCGCTCCCCGTCTCGGGAGATCCAGCCCAGGTCCCGGGTCAGCTGGGTGGGCATCTTCTGGTCGCTCTCGTCGGCGGCCCGCAGTCGCTCCGCCGCGTACAGCCCGGCCTCGATCCGCTTGGCCAGCTCGACTTCCTGCTCGGCGTTGAGCAGCGGCACCTTGCCGATCTGCTTCAGGTACGCCCGGACCGAGTCGGCCGAGGCGGTCAGCTCGGCGTCCCGGCGGGCCTGCTTGAGCGCCTCGGACTCCTCGTCGTCCCACTCGAAGTCGTTGTCCCGGGTGGCGTCGGCCTCGGCCGCCTGGGCGAGCTCGGCCGGCTCCTCCACCACGACGTCCTCAATCTCTGCCGCCAGTGTCTCCGGATCGATCTCCTCGTCCGGCGCGTCCGGCTTGCTGCCGTCCTTCGCGGTGGCCTTGCCCGCCTTGGCCGGGGCCTTGCCGGCTGGCGTGGCGCCGGCGGCCTTGGCCGGGGCACCACCACCGGCCGCCTTGGCGGCCCGGGTCCGGGTGCTCTTCGGCGCGGGCTTCGCGGCGGGCTTGGCCGCCGGCTCCGGGGCCGGGGTGCCGTTCTGCGCTGCGGCTGGCACCGCCGCCGTGGTGGCCTTGCGGGTGGTGGCCTTCTTCGCCGGCACGGCCACCGCCGGGGCCGGCTCGTCGGGGCCCGGCGCCTGTTTCGGGGCGGTCGGGGCCCGACGGGTGGTCTTGGCCGTGGTGGCTTTGGACGCCGGGGTGGCGGACCGGGCCGCGGCGACCCGGCGTCGGGTACTGGCCGAGCCGTCCACGACGACGGTGACTCCGGCGTCGGCGAGCGCGCGGAGAATCTTCTTGGCTTGGGCCGGAGTCACTTCGGCGGACTCAACCGTCCGTGCGACCTCGGCCGACGTTAGCTGACCGCCGGCCTGTTCGGCATGGGCGATCAGGGTGTCGGTTAGCGAGCGTACGTCGGCGCCGGTGTGGCGGAGTTCTGTCACGAATGACCTTCCGGAGGCGATGAACGAGCACGGCCGGACCGGCCACCGCAGCGCGGAGCGACGTGCCGGTTGTGATTGTGTCCCCCCGCGACCGCTCCACCGGCCGGACCGGCTGACCGTGACACGAGGGCAGGCGTGAATTGTAACGCCGTTTGTGGGGATCATCCCGCCACGCGCGAGCCAGCCGCCGGTCGGGGGCCACCGACATGGAACGAACGTGGACTTTGACAGGATGTTACCCCTGCCGTACGGGTGTTTGTCGCTGACCACCCGGCCGAGGCGGCCACCCGGTCCCCGGCCGCCCCTCGCGGGTCCGTCAGCGGGGTCGGCGACCGGGCGTACGGCGGAGAAGGGGAGACGATGGCGGAGCGGACACCCGAACCGGACCACCTGCTGGAAATCGCGGTCGACGTCGCGCGGGCGGCGGCGCGTACCGCGGCCGAGATGCGCCGGGCCGGGGTATCCGGGCTGGCCACCAAGAGCACCGCGACCGACGCGGTCACCGCCGCGGACCGAGCGGTCGAACGGCAGGCCGTCGCGGCGCTGGGCGAGCGGCGCCCGGCCGACTCCGTGCTGGGTGAGGAGTACGGAGACTCCGTCCCGGCCGGGGGTCGGGTGCGGTGGATCCTCGACCCGATCGACGGCACGGTGAACTACCTGTACGGGCTGCCGAACTACGCCGTGTCGCTCGCCGCTGAGGTGGACGGCGAAGTGGTCGCGGGAGTGGTTCACAACGCCGCCACCGGGGCCGAGTGGACCGCCGTGCGGGGCGGCGGTGCCTACCGCGACGGGCGGCGGCTAACCGGCTCAGATCAGTCGGAGTTGGCTCAGGCGCTGGTCGCCACCGGATTCGGCTACCACTCGGCGCGTCGGGTGCACCAGGCGCAGGTGCTCGTCGGCCTGATCCCGCACGTGCGGGACATCCGCCGGTTCGGCGCGGCGGCGATCGACCTGTGCCTGGCCGCCGAGGGCCAGGTCGACGCGTACTTCGAGAAGGGGCTCAACCCCTGGGACCACGCGGCGGGGGGTCTGGTGGCGGCGGAAGCGGGTCTGCTGGTCGCTGGACTGGCCGGGGCTCCGGCCGGCCCGCAGATGGTGGTGGCCGCCCCACCGGCGCTGTTTCCGGCGCTGCAGGGGCACCTGATCCGGCTGGACGCCGCCGGCGGGCCGTGAGGGCCGGTCGGTCAGTCCTCGGGCGCGGCGCAGGTCTGCGGCGGCAGCACCGGCTTGCCCAGTGCCGCCAGTGACTGGTTCACCTCGGTGGTGGTCGCCAGTTGCCGGAACGCGTTGCCGATGACCACGTCCACGATGTTGTCCTCGCGGGCCGGGTCGTACTCGGTCCTGGCCTGGTCGAGGAAGTACGCGCGCATCAGGTGGGCGGAGCCGACCGCCTCGGGGCCGTACCGTAGTACGGCCACGTCGTCGATCCGCCGCCCCTCCGGGTCGTTGGCCGCCTCCTCGATCTGGAAGTTGCGGTTGCTCAGATCGTCGGCGATGTTGGTGGCGAGCCCGCTGGTGTCGGTCGCATTGTAGACATTGAGTCGGACGTCCTTGGCCTCCCGGAGCTGGACGTCGGCCAGGGCCCAGCCGTCCGGGCAGGTGGTCGCGGTGGCCTCGCCCCCCTGGCTGTCGCGGACCATCGCGACGATGACGAAGACCAGGGCGAACACGACAAGTCCGCCGATGACGACGAGCGCTCGCACGCGCGCAAAGCTCATGGATCTGGCCCCCTGCGAGGTGTGGCGGTGCCGGGTGTCGGCCCGCCGCACTGGCGAGTACCGAGTATGCCCGCCGAGGTTAGCGGTTGTCCGGACGGCACGGTAAACAGCTCGCCGTCCGGCCGGCGTGCCGGCGCCGATCGGCCTGCGGGTACCCCTATTTTCGTGTCGCCTGAGTCACACTGGGAACAACTTCCGGTGTCTGGGCGTACATCAGTCCCACAAGGGCGGTATACATGCGTCGGCCAGAGAGGGGTAAGGTACCGCGCTCGCGGGGGGAGTTTCCTGCGGCAACCGCAAAACGGCGCTAAACGGGACGTTTCGCCGGGACGTGGTCCCACCAAGGCTCGCACGGGAACCGAAATACCGTCGTCCGGCGTTATCACCGGAAGCGACTGAACGATACGGGAGAGTGAACCGATGGCCACCGACTACGACGCTCCGCGTCGCGACGAGGTCGACCTCGGCGAGGACAGCCTGGAGGAGCTCAAGGCACGGCGCGTCGACTCACAGTCGGGCGCCGTCGATGTGGACGAAGCCGAGGTGGCCGAGAGCTTCGAGCTGCCCGGTGCCGACCTGGCGGACGAGGAACTGACGGTGAAGGTGCTGCCGATGCAGTCGGACGAGTTCCGCTGCGCGCGCTGCTTCCTGGTCCACCACCGCAGCCAACTCGCCGTCGAGCGCAACAACGAGCTGATCTGTCGCGAGTGCACCTGACGACAAATGGGGGGAAGAGGGGGACACGCGGCGACCTCGACACGAGGTCGCCGCAGTCGCCGTGACCGCGTCCGGCCGTCGGCTCTGGAGGCAGCATGACCGATCCCGACCGTTCCGCGCTGGACGGCGACTCGGCCGGGACCGACCGGTTCGCCGCCACAGTGGCGGAACTGACCGGGGACGCTACTCCGCCGGTCGACCGGCGACGCCTGCTGGGGCGGCTCGTGGAACAACTGCGTCGGCGCGGCGTGACCGAGCTGTTCAAGCCAGCGGCGGCGGGCCGGTGGCTGGTCCAGGCGGTGGCCGACGTCGCCCCGTACCTCCCGGTCCGTGACCTGGCCACGTTGCGCCGGCACCATCCGGACCTCGACGACGAGGAGCTGGCCGAGCGGTTGATTCGCAACGCCAGCCGGGTCAGCGCCGGGATCGGCGCGGCGGGTGGCGGCGTCTCGGCGGTCCAGTGGACCGTCACCCCGACCCTGCTGTCCGCGCCGGTACTGCTGGCGGCCGAGACGGTCGCCGTCGTGGCCGTGGAGCTCAAACTGGTCGGCGAGCTGCACCAGGTGTACGGCGTACCGGTGCCCGGCGCCGGCACGGAGCGCGCCGTCAACATGATCCACGCCTGGGCCAACCAGCGGGGCGTCAACCCGATGGTGCCCGGTGTCGGAGTGGCCGCGGTGCTCGGCACCGCGGCCCGTCGCGAGCTGGGTGAGCTGCTGCTTCGCCGGTTCGGCCGCAACCTCACCACCCTCGGCCCGTTTCTGACCGGCGCGGCGGTGGCCAGCTACCTCAACCGTCGGGCGACCCGGGCACTCGCCGACCGCGTCCGCGCCGACCTGCGTAGCCAGCGGCGGGCGCTCGGTCTGATGCATCCGCCGGCCCCACCGGCGATCGGAGGCGTGCGCCCACGGCCCGAATGATCCGGGCGTCTCAGCTGGCCGGCGGGTCGGCAGCGGCGCCGCCATCCGTCGCGCGGTCACCGGTCGCGCCGGCTGCCTGGCTCTGCTGGGCGGCGCGGATCTCGCCGGCCAACCGGACCGGATCCCGGGTACTCACCACCCAGTACGGCGTGGGGTCCGCCGGATCATTCAGTACGACCTGTACGGCGCCGGCGATCCACGGCCGTTGGATGACGAACGCCAGTGGGTCGGCGCCTACTCCGAGCAGTTCCCGGCGCCCGTCCCCGTCCAGAGCGACGACCTCGGCCACGTACCGCAGGGGAAGTCGGGCGTCGTCGACCTGGAGCTCGTCCGAGGTGACCCGGATCGGGATTCGCCCCAGCCACCACAGGCCGGCGACGGTCGACGGCAGCAGCACGCTGAACGGCAGCCAGGCCCGGACCCCGGAGGTGCCCATCCAGATCTCGGCCGCCAGGAAGGCGGCGAGCGCCGACCCGCCCACCCAGAGCCACCACGGCAGGCGGAGTCGCTCCCGGTAGTGCACGACGGCCCGGTACGGTGTGTCGGGTTCGGCGGAAGCGGATGCCACGTCATCCGAGGGTACGGACCCGGCAGCGGGGTGTGTTCGGCGGCCTGTGGTCCGCAGGAGTCGTCCCGGTCGGTGGTGGCGGAGAGGGTGGGGGTTCATGTCTGACACGGTGCGGGTGGCGGTACGCCGACTCGATCCGGGTCTGCCGGTGCCGGGCTACGCCCATCCCGGCGACGCCGGAGCCGATCTGTACGCCGCCGAGGACGCCGAGTTGGCGCCCGGCGCGCGGGCGCTGGTGCGTACCGGGGTGGCGGTCGCGTTGCCGGCCGGGTACGTCGGGCTGGTCCACCCCCGCTCCGGCCTCGCCGCGCGGCTGGGCGTCACCGTGCTGAACGCCCCCGGTACGGTCGACGCGGGCTACCGCGGTGAGATCCTGGTGAACCTGATCAACCACGATCTGTCCCGGCCGGCACGGATTTGTCGAGGTGACCGGATAGCGCAACTTGTGATACAACGCGTCGAAACAGCAGAGTTCTCTGTCGTTGACGAGTTGCCCGACTCGGCGCGAGGTTCCGCCGGTCACGGCTCGACCGGCGGCCATGCCGGCCTGTCCGTCGTGGCCCAGCCGACCCCGGCCGAACCGGCAGCCCGCTGACCAACGACAGCGCATACGGAAGGTTGGCATCGTGGTCTTCTCCCGCGGCCGCGGGCGCGGCCGGCACGCGCAGGACGGACCCGTCGGTCCCGAGACCGACGACCTGGCGCCCGGCAACCCGACGCAGGGCCCGTACGACGTGACCGAGGCCCCGACCGGCGTCCGCCGGCTCAACCTGGGCAGCCTGCAGGTCCCCGCGATCGAAGGGGTCGAGGTCCGGGTCCAGGCCAACCCGGACGGGGCGATCCAGCAGGTGGTCCTCGCCAACCGGGGCAGCGCGCTGCAGCTCGGGGCCTTCGCCGCACCGCGTACCGAGGGCATCTGGGACGAGGTGCGCGTCGAGATCACCGAATCGCTGCGCCGCGACGGGGCGACCGTCCGGGAGACCACCGGCGAGTACGGCCCTGAGCTGCTGGCCCAGGTGCGTACCCCGGATGGCGGCACCGACCTGCGGTTCGTCGGCATCGACGGACCACGCTGGATGGTACGGGCGCTGTTCCAGGGCCCGGCCGCCGTGGATCCGTCGGCCGCCGCGACGCTCACCGAGGTGCTGCACGGTCTGGTCGTCGACCGCGGTCAGGAAGCCAAGCCGGTACGCGAACCGCTGCCGCTGCGGCTGCCCCGCGAACTCGCCGAGCAGGCGCGGCAGTCGCCGCCGGCCACGCCGTAGCGCGCCGCCGCCCCGCCGTAGCGGCACTGGCGGGCCGGGCGCACCGATGGGCCGGGCGGCACCGGCCAGTTTGCCGGTGCCGGTCGCGGCGTACCCTGGTGGGGCGGTCCGCACCCGACGTGGATCCGCGCCGCACCGGCGACGCCGAGGAGGGCAGACGGTCATGGCGATCGATGAACGCCGTCCGTCGCTGCGCCGGTTCCTGCGCCGGCTCGCCGCCACCGAAGCCGAGCTGGACGCCGAACAGCTGCAGCGGGAGAGCGCCGAGTGCGGAGCTACCCCCGCCGGGCAGTGTCACCGCGGCGAGGTTGTCTCGGTCTCTGGTCGGCTCCGTACCGTGGTCTACTGCCCTCGGACCAACCTGCCGAGCCTGGAGGCCGACCTCTACGACGGTAGCGACGTCGTCACCCTGGTCTGGCTGGGCCGGCGACGGATCGCCGGTATCGAACCGGGCCGCCAGCTCACCGCCCGCGGCCGGGTCGCGGTCCGCGACGACCGTAAGGTGATTTACAACCCGCACTACGAGTTGGAATTCCCCCGGTGAGCCGGCCGGTCACGTCCGGCGCCGCCACCAACAAAGGAAGGCGGTGCCAATGATTTCTCGACAGCACCCCCCGGCAGCCGGCAATGACGAGGAACGCCTGCCGAGCATCACCGAGCAGATGGCCGAGCAGCTCGGCGGCTGGCGCGGGCTCGTCGAGTCGAGCGTGCCGATCGCCGTCTTCGTGGTCTGCAACGTCATCTGGGACCTGTCGGTGGCGCTGATCGCGGCGGTGAGTGTCGCGGTCGGTATCGCGGTGGTCCGGCTGCTGCAGCGCCGTCCGATCCGGCACGCGGTCAACGGGCTGTTCGGCATCGGCATCGGTGCCCTGCTCGCCTGGCGGACCGGCGAGGAACGCGACTTCTACCTGCCCGGCATCCTGTACGGCATCGGCTACGGACTGGCCCTGCTCGGCTCGGTGGTGATCCGCCAACCGCTGGTCGGCTGGATCTGGTCGGTGCTCGCGGCAGGTGGCCGCTCCAAGTGGCGCGCCGACCCGGTGCTGATCCGCACCTTCAACCGGCTGACCGTGCTCTGGGGCGTCGTCTGGCTGCTCAAAGTCGGTGTACAGGCCGGCTTCTACGTCGCGTCGATGGAGACCGCGCTGGGCGTCTCCCGGCTGCTGCTCGGCTATCCGCCGTACGCAGTGCTGCTGGCAATCACCATCTGGGTGGTCCGTCGGGTCAACCGTGATCGCCACGACTCCGGACCGGTGCTGGCCGCGTCGAACTGACGCCCGCCCGCCCGTCCGCTGGCTGGGGTTCAGTCCTGCGGTGGCGGTTGCTCGCCGCGGACCGGCGGTGGCGGTTGCCCGCCGCGCCGGGTGCGGGCCACGCTGTCCGCCCCGAGGACCACCGCCCGGACCTCGTCCTCCACCTCAGCGGTGCAGACGAAGACGAGTTCGTCGCCGGGTTCGAGTGGGTCGTCCGGGCCGGGGGTCAGTACCCGCTTGCCACGGACGATCGCCACCAGGGCGGAGTCGCGGGGCAGCGGCACGGTGCGGACGGCATGTCCGACGTACGGGGCGTCGACCGGCAGGGTGATCTCCACCAGGTTCGCCTCACCCTGCCGGAAGGTCATCAGCCGGACCAGGTCGCCGACCGTCACCGCCTCCTCGACCAGCGCCGCCATCACCCGTGGCTTGCTGACCGCCACGTCGACGCCCCACTGCTCGGTGAACAGCCATTCGTTCTCGGCCCGGTTTACCCGCGCCACTACCCGGGGCACGCTGAACTCCGTCTTGGCCAGCAGCGAGACCACCAGGTTCACCTTGTCGTCACCGGTGGCCGCGACGACCACGTCGTACGTGCTCAGCTCGACGTCCTCCAGACTGGCCACCTCGCATGCGTCGGCCAACACCCAGTCGGCCTCCGGCACCCGGTCCGGCAGGACCAGTGCGGGATTACGTTCGACGAGGGTCACCTGATGGCCGTTGCCGATCAGCTCCTGGGCGATGGACCGGCCGACGTTGCCGGCACCCGCGATGGCCACCCGCATCACCGCGCTCCTTCCGGCAGGCTGCTGGCGGTCAACGTGACGGCGTCGGCGATGTCGTCGGTGACCAGCATGAAGACCTGATCACCCTCCTGCAGCACGGTGGACGGGGTCGGCAGCGTGCCGATTCCGAACCGCATCAGGTACGCCGCCCGGGTGCCGGCCGCCCGCTCCAGCGCCTGCAGCGGCCGCCCGATCCACTCCCGGTGCAGTGGCACCTCGACGATCGAGACCGTGCTGGTCGGGTCTCGGAAGATCTCCACGTGCCCTTCGGGGACCAGGTGACGCAGCATCCGGTCGGCGGTCCACCGTACGGTCGCCACCGTCGGGATGCCGAGCCGTTCGTAGACCTCGGCCCGCCGCTGGTCGTAGATGCGGGCGGCGACCCGGGACACGCCGAACGTCTCGCGGGCCAGCCGGGCCGAGATGATGTTGGAGTTGTCTCCGCTGGAGACCGCGGCGAACGCGTCGGCCTGCTCGATTCCGGCGGACTGCAGCACGTCGCGGTCGTAGCCGGAGCCGGTGACCCGGGTGCCGGCGAAGTCGTTGGGTAGCCGACGGAACGCGTTGGCGTCCTTGTCGATCACCGCGACCGAGTGGCCGCGGTCCTCCAGGTTGTGTGCCAGGGTCGAGCCGACCCGGCCGCAACCCATGATCACCACGTGCACCTGAGCCCTCCCGCCGGGCGATCCGTCGGACGAGTGCCGGTTCGGTCGCCACGTTCACCTGCCAGCCTGCCACGCGGCGGCCGGATGACGCGCCGACCGTACCGTGCCGGCGGGCGGGCCGCGTGATCAGCCACCCGGATTCGTCGGGAGCCGGACGGCCGTACCCTTAGCGCTTGTGGCCAGTCCGACCTCCCTGATCAAACGGCTGCTGCTGGGCCGGCCGTTCCGGTCCGACCGGCTCCAGCACACCCTGCTGCCCAAGCGGGTGGCGCTGCCGGTCTTCTCGTCCGACGCGCTCTCCTCGGTGGCGTACGCGCCGGACGAGATCCTGCTGACCCTGTCCATCGCCGGGGCGGCCGCGTTCGTCTACTCGCCGTGGGTCACTCTGGCGGTGGCGGTGGTGATGGTCACCGTGGTCGCCAGCTATCGGCAGAACGTGCACGCCTACCCGTCGGGCGGCGGCGACTACGAGGTGGCCACCGTCAACCTCGGTCCTCGGTTCGGCGTCGCAGTGGCCAGCGCCCTGCTGATCGACTACGTACTCACTGTCGCCGTCTCGGTCGCCTCCGGGGTGGCCAACCTCGGCTCGGTGCTGCCGTTCGTGGCCGAGCACAAGGTGCCGGTGGCGGTGGCCGCCATCGTGGCGCTCACCGCCCTCAACCTGCGCGGGGTGCGGGAGTCCGGGCGGATGTTCGCCGTCCCGACGTACGGCTTCGTCATTGTGATCACCGCGGTGATCGCCACCGGCCTGATCCGGATCTTCATCCTCGGGCACGACCTGCGCGCGGCCAGCGCGGACCTGGTCATCGCCGCCGAGTGGGTCGACCTGACCGGCTTCGCGATGGCGTTCCTGCTGCTGCGGGCCTTCTCGTCGGGCTGCGCGGCGTTGACCGGGGTGGAGGCGATCTCCAACGGCGTGCCGGCGTTTCGCCCACCGAAGAGCCGCAACGCGGCCACCACCCTGGTGCTGCTCGGCGCGCTGTCGGTGACCATGATCGCCGGGATCATCTGGCTGGCCCAGCTCACCGGGCTGCAGTTCGTGGAGAACCCGGCGCTGCAGATCGAGTCCGGCCCGGACGGCTACGTGCAGAAGACGGTGGTGGCCCAGCTGGCCGAGACCGTCTTCGGCTCCGGTGTGCTGCTCTTCGTCGCCGCCGGGGTGACCGCGCTGATCCTGTTCCTTGCCGCGAACACCGCGTTCAGCGGATTCCCGGTGCTCGGCTCGATCCTCGCCCAGGACCGGTACCTGCCCCGCCAGCTGCACACCCGGGGCGACCGGCTGGCGTTCAGCAACGGCATCCTGTTCCTTGCCGGCTTCGCGATCGTGCTGACCGTGGTGCTTCAGGCCGAGGTGACCCGGCTGATCCAGCTCTACATCGTCGGGGTGTTCGTCTCGTTCACCCTGTCCCAGGCCGGCATGCTGCGGCACTGGAACCGGCGACTGCGTACCGAGCGGGACCCGGCGGTACGCCGTCGGATGCACCGGGCGCGGGCGATCAACGGGTTCGGCATGACGCTGACCGGCGCCGTCCTGGTCGTCGTGCTGGTCACCAAGTTCGCCCTCGGCGCGTGGATCGCGATCGCCGCGATGGCCGGCGTGTACGCGCTGATGCTCGGCATCCGCCGGCACTACGACACGGTGGCCCGGGAACTCACCCCGGTCGAGGGCCGGCCGGTGCTGCCCGCCCGCAACCACGCCGTGGTGCTGGTCAGCAAGGTCCACCTGCCGACACTGCGGGCGGTCGCGTACGCCCAGGCCACCCGCCCGGACTCGCTGGCCGCGCTCACCGTACGGGTGGACGACGCGGACACCCGCGCGGTGCAGGCCGAGTGGGACCGCCGTGAGCTGCCGGTGCCGCTGACCGTGGTCGACTCGCCGTACCGGGAGATCACCCGGCCGATCATCGACTACGTCAAGTCGGTGCGTCGCGACGCGCCACGCGACGTGGTCACCGTGTTCATCCCCGAGTACGTGGTCGGCCACTGGTGGGAGAACCTGCTGCACAACCAGAGCGCGCTGCGGCTCAAGGGCCGGCTGCTGTTCGAACCGGGGGTGATGGTGACCAGCGTCCCATGGCAGCTGGCATCGAGCGTCGGCCGGGACCTGAGCCGGTACGACGAGTCGCTCAGTCGCGGCCCGGCGCGCGGTCCGCGCCCGATGCCCACTGATCCGGTCGACCCGGTCGACCCGGACGATCTGGCTGTCGCGTCCGATCCGGCCGGGCCGACGGTGCCGGCGGATCCCGCCGGGCCAAGGGGCCAACGGCCGGCGTCGGAGGGGCAGGTACGCGGTGACAGGTGACGCCGTGAGTTCAGCAGGGGCCGGGAGTCCAGCACGGGCCGACCTGGCGGAAGGCAATCGGACGACGGTACGGGTGGGCGCTGTGGCGCACGGCGGGCACTGCGTCGCCCGGGTCGACGGCCAGGTGGTCTTCGTCCGGCACGCCCTGCCGGGCGAACTGGTCACCATCGAGATCACCGAGACGCACCGGGGCTACCTGCGCGGTGACGCGGTGACCGTGCACGAACCGGCCCCGGACCGGGTCGAGCCGCCCTGCCGGTACGCCGGCGCCGGCCGTTGCGGTGGCTGCGATCTGCAGCACGTCACCGTGGCCGGTCAGCTGGCCTGGAAGGAGGCGGTGGTCCGGGAGCAGTTGCGGCGGCTCGGTGGGCTGACCGAAACCGAGGTCGACGGGTTGGCGCCGCAGGTCCGGCCGCTGCCGGGTGGACCGCTCGGCTGGCGGACCCGGGTGCGCTACACCGTCGACGCCGCGGACCGGGCCGGCCTGCTCAAGCACCGGTCACACGAGGTGGTACCGGTGGACCGCTGCCTGATCGCCCACCCGACCGTGCAGGCGGCACCCGTGGTGCCGGCAAGCGGACGTCGGTGGCCGGGTGTCGACGCGGTCGAGGTGGTCGCCTCGACCGCCGGCGAGGTCGTCGTCACCCCGGTCGGCGGGTCGTCACCCCGGTCGGCGGGGACGTCCGGCGCTGGGTCCGGTGCGCAGTCGGACCTGCCCGACGCGGTGTCCGACGCGCTGCCCGGTCCGGTGACGCAGATCACCGAATCCGCCGCCGGCCGCCGCTGGCAGTTGCCGGCCGGGGCGTTCTGGCAGGTGCACCCGGCGGCCGCCGATACCCTGGTCACCTCGGTGCTGGACCTGCTGCGTCCCCGTCCCGGCGAGTCGGCGTGGGACCTGTACGGTGGTGCCGGTCTGTTCGCCGCCGCGGTGGCCGGCCGGACCGGGCCGCACGGGCGGGTCACGATGGTCGAATCGTCGCCCGCCGGGGTGGCTGCGGCCCGACTCAACCTGGCCGACCTGCCCCGGATCGAGGTGGTCGCGGCCCGGGTGGAGACGGCGCTGACCCGCCGCCGGATCACCGGACCGGTCGACCTGGTGGTGCTCGATCCACCCCGGGCCGGTGCGGGCGCCCGGGTGGTCGCCGGGATCGCAGCGGCCACCCGGCGGGCCATCGCCTACGTTGCCTGCGACCCGGCCGCGCTCGCCCGGGACGTGCGCACCTTCCGCGACCTCGGCTGGTCGCTGACGGCGTTGCACGGCTACGACTGCTTCCCGATGACCCGGCACGTCGAGTGCGTCGCCCTGCTCACCCCGGCCGCCGGTCGATGACCCCGGTCGGCCGGATCCGCCGGCAGGCCGGCAGGTCGCACGTCGACTGGTCGGCGGCGCTGCGCAGCGGCGCGATCCCGATAGACTCTGCGGTCATGGGCGGACGCAGTACGCGGGCCGGAGCGTACGCCGCCGCCGGGTAGCCGCCCAGCGCCGCACATCGGCGCGCGCCGGGCAGTTGGGAGCGAAATTGAGCCAGGCAGAGGCAGGATCCGACGGCCGCTTGCTGGCCACCGTCCGCACACCTCAGGACGTCAAGCGGCTCTCCGCCGACGAGTTGGCGGTGCTGTCCGCCGAGATCCGCGACTTCCTGGTCGCCAAGGTGTCCCGCACCGGCGGGCACCTGGGACCCAACCTCGGTGTGGTGGAGCTGACCATCGCCATGCACCGGGTCTTCGACTCACCTCGGGACCGGTTCCTGTTCGACACCGGTCACCAGGCGTACGTACACAAGATCCTGACCGGCCGGCAGGCCGCCTTCGACCAGCTCCGCCAGCGCGGTGGCCTGTCCGGCTATCCGAGCCAGGCCGAGAGCGAGCACGACCTGATCGAGAACTCGCACGCCTCCACCGCACTGTCCTATGCGGATGGTCTGGCCAAGGCGTACGCGTTGCGCGGCGAGGCGCGCAGCGTGGTCGCCGTCGTCGGCGACGGGGCGCTGACCGGCGGCATGTGCTGGGAAGCGCTGAACAACATCGCCGGTGCCCGCAACCCGCTGGTCATCGTGGTCAACGACAATGGCCGGTCGTACGCGCCGACCATCGGTGGTCTGGCCGACCACCTGGCGGCGCTACGGCTGAACCCCGGCTACGAGAAGGTCCTCGACCTGGTCAAGGACACCCTCGGCGCCACCCCGATGGTCGGCCGGCCGATGTACGAGGTGCTGCACGCGGTCAAGAAGGGCATCAAGGACGCGGTCGCGCCGCAAACCATGTTCGAGGATCTCGGCATCAAGTACGTCGGCCCGATCGACGGCCACGAGCTGGCCGCCGTCGAGTCGGCGTTGCAGCGGGCCAAGGGTTTCGGCGGTCCGGTCATTGTGCACGTGGTGACCCGCAAGGGGTACGGCTACCGGCCGGCCGAGGAGGACGAGGCCGACTGCCTGCATGGTCCGAGCAGCGCTTTCGATGTGGAGACCGGCAAGCTGCTGGCCGCCCCGGCGGTGAAGTGGACCCACGTCTTCGCCGACGAGCTGGTGGCGGTCGCCGACGAGCGGCCCGACGTCGTCGGGATCACCGCGGCGATGGCCGAGCCGACCGGCATCGCGTCGCTGGCCCGCAAGTACCCGCACCGGGTGTACGACGTCGGTATCGCCGAGCAGCACGCCACCACCTCGGCCGCCGGGCTGGCGATGGGCGGACTGCACCCGGTCGTCGCGGTCTACGCGACGTTCCTCAACCGGGCGTTCGACCAGGTCCTGCTGGACGTGGCGATGCACAAGCTGCCGGTGACCTTCGTGCTGGACCGGGCCGGAGTGACCGGCCCGGACGGGCCTAGCCACTACGGCATCTGGGACATGTCGGTCTTCGGCGTGGTGCCAGGGCTGCGGATCGCCGCTCCCCGGGACGCGGCGACCCTGCGTGAGGAGCTACGCGAGGCGGTGGCGGTCGACGACGGCCCGACCCTGGTGCGCTTCCCGACCGGTTCGGTCGCCGCCGACCTGCCGGCGCTACGTCGGGTTGGCGGGGTGGACGTGCTGGTCGAGTCCGACCGGCACGATGTGCTACTGGTCGCCGTCGGCGCGTTCGGACACCTCGGCGTCGACGTGGCGGCCCGGGTCGCCGAGCAGGGCTACGGGGTGACCGTGGTTGACCCGCGCTGGGTCCGTCCGGTCGCCGCCGAGCTGGTCGAGCTCGCCGCCGCGCACCGGCTGGTGGTCACCGTCGAGGACGGGGTACGTACCGGCGGTGTCGGGGACGCCGTTGCCAAGGCGCTGCGCGATGCCGACGTGCCGGTGCCGCTGCGTGATCTCGGTGTACCGGCCGACTGGCATCCGCACGGCAGCCGGACGCAGATCCTCGCCGAGCTGCGGCTGACCGCGCAGGACGTGGCGCGCGACGTGACCGGCTGGATTTCCGGGCTGGACGATCCGGACAACGATCCGCCGGGCGGCACGGGCTTTGTCGGTGACGTTCCCGGCGGACGGTCCACCACCCGACGTGGTGTCGGCCGGCGCAGCTGAGTATCCGGTCTGACCACATCGGAGGCAACGGGAGTCGTACCCGCGTCAGCCGACTGCGGCGGGTCCTTCGGGTCGGGACCGAAGCGGTTCGGGCCGGACGTACCGTCCAGGACGAAGAAGCTGGATCAACGCGATGAGGATCCACTGGCCGGTGTCGTGCGGTCGTCGACGCCGACCGCCAACGTCGGTAGCAGCGGAAGAACCACCGGTAGGGTCAGCACGCCCGGCCGGTAGGGCAGGAGTCCGTAGTCGCCGCCGGAGTTGGGGAGCGGCCTTGGTAGAGGAGTTGGAGGTCCAGGTGGCGCCGCTGTTGGCTTTGCCGGCGAAGGGGTTGAGTCGTAGCTGAGCAGGGCCCACTCGCCGATGACCACCGGGATGTCGCGGGAGATGAAGGTGTCGTACGCCCGATCGAAGGTGTTGAGGAGGTCCTGCTCGACCTTGCTGTCGTACCGGGTGAAAGGCCGGCCTGCGCATCCCGTCGGCCTCAGCGTGGTGGGTTTCGACAATTAGCCATTGGCTGAGCTGGTGGATCCTCCGTTGACCACCATCGACCAACCGTTGGTTGCGATGGCCACCACCGCCACCGAGTTGGCTCTCGCGCTGGCGCGTGGCGAGAAGACCAGGCAAGTCGGGTTGGCGCTGGCGACGACCCCGACGGTACGGCAGAGCACCGCACCGCCGGCGCCCTGAGCTGTCCATGCGTTCGCCACGGGTACCCACCGTCGACGGGCACGATTCGACTGGTTTGTAATTCATCCCAGCTGCTTCACACAGGCTTAACGCCGGCCTGCGCAGGGTGGGACCGGACGGGTACAGGAGGTCGCGGTGCGGGTACTGGTGGTCGAGGACGAGCGGAACCTCGCCGACGCGATCGTCCGTGGGCTGCGTCGGCAGGGCATGGCGGTCGATGTGGCGTACGACGGCTCCGCCGGACATGAGATGGCCTTCGTGACCCGATACGACGTGGTGGTGCTCGACCGCGACCTGCCCGGCGTGCACGGTGACCAGATCTGCGCGGACCTGGTCAGCTCCGGCGCTCTCACCCGGGTGCTGATGCTGACCGCCAGCGGCACCGTCGCCGACCGCGTCGAAGGTCTGCAGTTGGGCGCCGACGACTACCTGCCGAAGCCGTTCGCGTTCACCGAGCTCGTCGCCCGGGTGCAGGCCCTTGGTCGGCGGGCCACCCCGGCGGCCCCGCCGGTGCTGACCATCGCTGACCTGACCGTTGACCCCGCCCGCCGGGTGGCCACCCGGGACGGCCAGCCGGTCGACCTCACCCGCAAGGAGTTCGGCGTGTTGGAGGAGCTGGTCAAGGCGCGCGGCGCGGTGGTGTCCAGCGAGGAGCTGCTGGAGCGGGTCTGGGACGCCAACACTGATCCGTTCACCACCACCGTACGGGTGACGGTGATGACGCTGCGCCGCAAGCTCGGGGAACCTCCGCTGATCGAGACCGTGGTCGGTGCCGGGTACCGGGTCGCCGGACCGGAGCTGCCCGACGAGGCGTACCAGTGATCCGGCTGCCCGGACCCGCCGCCCCGGCGGCGTCAACGACGGGTTCGCCGGGTCGACGCTGGCCGACGCTGCGCACCCCCCGGCCGACCCTGCGGCTGCGGCTCACCTTGTTCAACGCCGTCCTGCTGGTCGGCTCGTTGGCCGTCTTCGTGCTACTCGCCTGGCTGCTGGTCACCGACGCGCTGCGCCCGGCGGACCAGCTCGTGCCCGGGACCACCGTGGTGCTCGCCGACGGTCGCGAACTGGACGCGGCCGCCTGGCAGGACGGGATCGTCGAGCGGGCATCCCGTGAGCTGCTGGCCAAGGCGCTGGTCGCGCTGCTGGCGATCAGCGTGGTCGGGGTGGTCGGTGCGTACGCCGTCGTCGGTCGGGCGCTGCGTCCACTGCAGCAAGTGACGTCGACCGCCCGGCGGCTCGGCGAACAGACCCTGGACCAGCGGATCGGCTACTCCGGCACCGGTGACGAGGTGGCCGAGCTTGCCGCGACCTTCGACGACATGCTGGACCGGCTCAGCGCGTCGTTCGAGGCTCAGAAGCGGTTCGTCGCCAACGCCTCCCACGAGCTGCGTACCCCACTGGCGGTGATGCGCACCGAGATCGACGTGACGATGGCCGACGACACCGCTGACCTGGCCGAGTACAAGCGGATGGCGACGGTGGTCCGGGACGCATCGGAGCGGGCCAACGGGCTGTTCGACGCGTTGCTGGTGCTGGCCAGCAGCGAGGCGCAGTCCGGCCGGCGGCTGGTTCGTAAGGTGCCCCGGGACTTGGCCGAGGGGGTCTGCGCGGCGTTGTCGGCCGTCCAGGCTGAGACCCGCCGGTTGAAGTTGGACGTGCGTACCGCCCTGGACCCGGCAGTGGTGGTGGGTGACCCGAGCCTGCTGGACCGGTTGGCCGGCAACCTGATCGAGAACGCGGTGCGCTACAACCACCTGCACGGCCGGCTGTGGGTGCGAACCGGCAGCCACGGCTCGCACGTCTACCTGCTGGTCGGCAACACCGGCTTCGAGGTGGACCAGGCCGACGTGCCGGGCCTGTTCGAGCCGTTCCGCCGGGGCGGCCGGGAACGGACCGGAGCGCGCGGATCCGGCCTGGGTCTGTCGATCGTGCGGGCAGTGGCCGACGCGCACGGCGGCACGGTGTCCGCGGTGGCCCAGCCCGGGGGCGGCCTTGAAGTCACCCTGATGCTGCCGGCTGCTGACACGCCACTGCCGGTGGCTGCCTCGCCGATACGTCGGAACTGACCTGCCACCGCGCCCTGACCCTGCGGCCCGCTTGCCGAGGACCGGTGTCAGCAATGTTCACTTCACTCCACCGGTTTGACTTTCGGTTCGATGAATATGTTTTGTCGGAACTGGCTATGTGAATCATCTTCTCGAATTAACGGGTGTTGCGGTGGGGGTCAGTCATTTGTGGCGAAATGGTCGGTTGGTTGGGTCGGGCATCGTGGAAATTGCATCGAGGTAGAGATGTTGGTCAGTCTTGCTGGCAAATTTTGTGTCTAGCCAAGGTAGTTGGGGCTGTCCTACCATTGAATTGGCGCCGGATCGGGTGGGAGAAATAGGCCACGTTGGCTGAGGTGTATCGACTCCGATTCGGTCGTCCAGGGAAGTCGACCTTCCGGAGGGATTCCGGGCAAACGAAAGGAGATCCGATGCCCGACGTCGATCTTGGACTCGCAACGGACTGGAACGAGGGTGACACTCACGGGCGCATCCGGCTCCGGCAGAACCAGGTCTACGAGAGCTCGCCCAAGAAGGACGTCCTGATCAGTTCGCCGGTCAGTATCGAGCTCTCGGTCAACACGAACTACTCGACCTCGCAGGAAGCGGACAAGATCTACTTCACGACCCATTACGGGAGTCAAAAGAAGATCATTGCGGTTCTCGACTCGAATGGCGATCTGTACATCGCCGGCCGGGTGATTGAGGGTCAGAGGAACTTGTCCTACCGGTAGGTCTGGAATTTGTCCTGCAGGTAGGCCAGCTCAGACGGCAAACGGGATGTCGAGGCCGAGGCGGCGGCCTCGACATCCCGTTCCGTTTCGTCCGGTCAAACGGCTGGGCTGCTGGCCACCCCGGCGGGTAGGAACCGCCGGCCGGTCACCCGCTGCGCGGTGCCGGTCCGGTCCAGGTACGGGGTGATCCCGCCGAGGTGGAACGGCCACCCCGCGCCGAGGATCATGCACAGGTCGATGTCCTGTGGTTCGGCGACCACACCCTCGTCGAGCATCAGCCGGGCCTCCTGCGCCAACGCGTCGAGGGCCCGTTGCCGGACCTGCTCGGCGGTCAACGGCTGCGACCCGACCTCCAGCAGCTTGCCGATCTCGGGATTCATCTCGTCGTCCACCATCAGCGGCAGCCCGGACTCGGCGATCCGCCGCAGGTTGTCGCTGACCGTGAACCGGTCGGGGTACGCGGCCTGCAACGTACCGCCGACATGGTGGGCCACCGGCGGGCCGACCAGCTGCAGCAGGGCCAGCGGCCGCATCGGCAGGCCGAGCGGGTCCAGCGCGGCGTCGGCGACCTCCGGCGGGGTGCCGGCGTCCACTGCGGCGAAGATCTCGCCGAGGAACCGGGTCAGCAGCCGGTTGACCACGAAGGCCGGGGCGTCCGACACCAGCACGCAGGACTTGCGCAGCTGCTTGCCAATGGCGAACGCGGTGGCCAAGGCCACGTCGTCGGTCCGCTCCCCGCGAACGATTTCCAACAGGGGCAGGACGGCGACCGGGTTGAAGAAGTGGAAGCCGACCACCCGTTCGGGGTGGGCCAGGTCGGCGGCCATGTTGGAGACGGACAGCGACGAGGTGTTGGTGGCCAGGATCGTTTCGGGGCCGACGATCGACTCAACCTCGGCCCACACCTGCTTCTTGACCTTGAGGTCCTCGAAGACGGCCTCGATGACGAAATCGGCGTCGGCGAAGGTGCTCTTGTCGACCGACCCGCTCACCAGCGCCAGCAGCTTCGCCGCCGTTCCGGTGTCGATTCGGCCCTTGCCCACCTGCTTCTCAATCTCGGAGTGCACGTAGCTCAGCCCGGCGTCCACCCGGGCCTGGTCCAGGTCGGTGAGCACCACCGGCACCTGCAGTCGGCGGGCGAACAGCAGCGCCAACTGGGAGGCCATCAACCCGGCCCCGACGACGCCGACCTTGGTGACCGGCCGGGCCAGGTCCGCCGAGGGAGCGCCGGCCGGCCGCTTGGCGCGTCGCTGGACCAGGTCGAACGCGTACAGCCCGCTGCGCAGCTCCTCGGACAGGATCAGGTCGGCGAGGGCCTCGTCCTCGGCAGCTGTGCCCTCGGCGAACGGGGTCTCCTTGGCCAGCGCAAGCAGGTCGAGGGCCCGGTAAGCGGCCGGTACCGCGCCGTGCAACCGCTGGTCGAGCAGCTGGCGGGCGAAGTAGAGCACCCCGTCCCACATGTCCCGGTCGACCTCCGGGCGGTCGACGGTCACCACGCCGGCTACCACGCTGGCCGCCCACTGCAGGGACTGCTCCAGGAAATCGGCCGGTTCGAGCAGGATGTCGGCGATGCCCATTTCCGCAGCCTGCTTCGGCTTGAGCATCTTGTTCTGGGTCAACGGATTCTGGATGATCACCTGCGCGGCGGCCGGGATGCCGATCAGGTTCGGCAGCAACTGGGTGCCTCCCCAGCCCGGCACCAGACCGAGGGACACCTCCGGCAGGGCCAGCGGACCCGCTCCGCCGGACAGCGTCCGGTAGTGGCAGTGCAGGGCGAGTTCCAGCCCGCCACCCATCGCGGCACCGTTGACGAAGGCGAAGGTCGGCACTGCGCTGTCGCGCAGCCGGGCGAAGATCCGGTGGCCCGTCCGGCCGATCTCCAGCGCCTGCTCACGGTCGACGAGCTGCGGCATCGCGGTGAGGTCGGCGCCGACGCAGAAAACGTACGGCTTGCCGGTGACCGCCACGAAGGCCGGCTCGCCGGCCAGCGCCTCGGTGATCGCCGCATCCAGACCGGCCAGCCCGGCCGGCCCGAGGGTGTTGGGTTTGCGGTGGTCCAGACCGTTGTCCAGGGTGATCAGCGCGGCGGGCCGGTCCAGTCCGGGCACGTGCACCTGCCGGACCAGCGCCCGGGTGACCACCTCGTCGGGATTGTGCAGCATCAGTTCTCGTCTCCCTGCTCTGCCGGGCCGGTCCAGGCCGGGTTCTCCCAGATGACCGAGCCGCCCATGCCGATGCCGATGCACATGGCGGTCAGCCCGTAGCGCACCTCGGGATGTTCGGCGAACTGCCGGGCCAGCTGGGTCATCAGCCGTACGCCGGAGGAGGCCAGCGGGTGCCCGATGGCGATGGCGCCACCCCACGGGTTGACCCGTGGGTCGTCGGCGTCGACGCCGAAGTGGTCGAGGAAGGCCAGCACCTGGACGGCGAATGCCTCGTTCAGCTCGAACAGGCCGATGTCGTCGATGCCCAGCCCGGCCAGCCGCAGGGCCTTCTCGGTCGCTGGGATCGGGCCGACGCCCATCACCTCCGGCTCCACGCCGACGAAGCCGTACGAGACCAGCCGCATCGCCACCGGCAGACCCAGCTCACGGGCCACGTCCTCGGCGGCGACCACGCTGGCGGTCGCGCCGTCGTTGAGCCCGGCGGCGTTGCCGGCGGTGACCCGCCCGTGCGGCCGGAACGGGGTCTTGAGAGTGGCCAGCTTCTCCAGGGAGGTCTCCCGGGGTGCCTCGTCGACGGTGGCCAGCCCCCAGCCGGCCTCCGGGTCGCGGACCGCCACCGGGACCAGGTCGGGCTGCAGCTTGCCGTTGGCGTACGCCTTGGCGGTCTTGACCTGGGAGGCGAGGGCGAAGGCGTCGGCGCGTGCCTTGGTGATGCCGGGCAGCCGGTCGTGCAGGTTCTCTGCGGTCGCGCCCATGATCAGCGCGGACGGGTCGACCAGCTTCTCGGCCAGGATGCGCGGGTTGGGGTCGACGCCTTCGCCCATCGGGTGCCGGCCCATGTGTTCGACCCCGCCAGCGATCGCCACGTCGTAGGCGCCCATCGCGATGCCGCCGGCCACCGAGGTGACCGCAGTCATCGCGCCGGCGCACATCCGGTCGATGGCGAAGCCGGGCACCGTCTTGGGTAGCCCGGCCAGGAGCGCGGCGGTGCGACCGATGGTGAGCCCCTGGTCCCCGGTCTGGGTGGTCGCCGCGATGGCTACCTCTTCGACCCGGTCGGGGGGTAGTTGCGGGTTGCGCCGCAGCAGTTCGCGGATGCAGCGGATGACGAGATCGTCGGCGCGGGTGTGGGCGTACATCCCGCCGGCTTTGCCGAACGGGGTACGGACGCCGTCGACGAAGACGACGTCCCGGACTTCACGCGGCACGATGGGGCCTCCTTGCCGGCCTGGATACGCGGGGCAGACCTCCATGCTACTTGTCGGTAACAAATGTCGACCGGTGCCCCTGGTGTGGCCCGGGCCACACCAGGGGCACCGGTCGGGAGTCTCCTCCGGCGGATCGGTCCGATCCGGCTCCGGTACCGTGATTGTCAATCGTGTGCCACCGCCCGCACCGGACATTCGCGACCCGCCGGACGGGCGACGGACGACCAACCCCAGACGGACGACAATCCAACAGAGGAGACACGGTGAAGGTTCTGATCGCCGGAGGCGCGGGCTTCATCGGCAGTACGATCGCCTCCGCGTGCCTTGACGACGGCATCGAGCCGGTGGTGCTGGACAACCTGAGCACCGGGCGAATCGAGTTCACCCGCGACCGGATCTTCTACCAGGGCGACATCGCCGACGGTGCCCTGATCGACCGGATCTTCGCCGAACACCCGGACATCCGTGCGGTGGTGCACGCCGCGGCGCTGATCGTGGTGCCCGAATCGGTCGCCGAACCGCTGCGCTACTACCGGGAGAACGTCGCGAAGTCGATCGACTTCATCGAGCACGTGGCCCGCAACGGAGCCGAGCGGTACCTGTTCAGCTCCTCGGCGTCGATCTACCGGCCGGGTGCGGACTTCTCCGTCGACGAGTCCTCGCCGCTCGAGCCGACCAGCCCGTACGCGCGGACCAAGGCGGTGATGGAGATGCTGCTCGCCGACTGCGCCGCCGCCATGCCGCTGCGGGCGCTGTCGCTGCGCTACTTCAACCCGATCGGCGCTGACCCGCAGCTGCGCACCGGCCTGCAGATCCGCCAGCCCACCCACGTCCTCGGCAAGCTGATCACCGCCGTGCAGACCGGGGCCGAGTTCACCATCACCGGGGTCGACTGGCCCACCCGTGACGGCTCGGGAATCCGCGACTACATCCACGTCTGGGACCTGGCCCGGGCGCACGTGCAGGCGTTGCGCCATTTCGACGAGATTCTGCCGGTCGGCGCCGACCGCCGCTACGAGGTGCTCAACCTCGGCACCGGCGACGGCACCACGGTGCGTGAGTTCGTCGAGGCCTTCCGCTCAGTGGTCGACCAGCCGCTGCGGGTCCGGGAGACCGGGCCCCGCCCCGGGGACGCCGCCGGCTCGTACACCCGCAGCGTACGGGCGCGTCGGCTGCTCGACTGGAAGCCCGAGCTGTCCATCGCCGACGGCATCCGGCACTCGTTGGCCTGGTCGGCGCGGCGGGACCAGGTGCTCGACGACTGAGCACGGCGTCCGGCCGCGTCGACAGCGACCTTAATCGTGACGTTCCTGGCGACCCGCCGCGGCGGCCTACCGCGGCGGGTCCCGCAGCGCGGCGCTCAGCTCCGCCACGATCAGCGACACCTGCCAGGTGCGGGCACCGAACCCCTGCAACGTCGCCGCCACCGACTCGTCGCTGATCTCCTCTGGCGGAGTCCAGGCGAGCCGGCGGACCGAGTCCGGCGCGATCAGGTTCTCCGGCGGTAGCAGGTTCGCCGCGGCCGTGCGGATCACCACCTCCCGGCAACGGGCCAGCCGTGCCGCGGCCGCCGGATCCCGTTCCGCCCAGCGGTGCGGCGGGGGAGGGCCGTCGAGCGGGGGCGTGGTCGGCAGGGCGTCGTCGGGCAGGGCGCGGGCGACGTCCAGCGCGTCCAGCCAGATCCCCGCCAACCGCCGGACCGAGCGGCCGTTGAAGCCAGGCAACGCCAGCAGGGCCCGCTCGTCCCGGGGGTCGAGTTCGGCCGCCGCGATGATCGCCGAATCCGGCAGCACCCGGCCCGGTGCCGAATCGCGGCGGGCGGCGACGTTGTCCCGAGCCTGCCACAACGCGCGTACCCGGGCCTGGGCCCGCGCTCCGCGCACCCGGTGGATGCCGGAGGTCCGCCGCCACGGCTCCGGCCGCACCCGGGTCGGCTGGCTGCCCCAGGCGACCAGGGCGGCGAACTCCTCGGCCGCCCACTGCTGCTTGCCCTGGCGTTCCAACTCCAGGGCGAGTACGTCCCGCAGCTCGACCAGCAGTTCGACGTCGAGCGCCGCGTAGGTCAGCCACGACTCCGGAAGCGGGCGGGTCGACCAGTCGGCGGCGGAGTGATGCTTCTCCAACGAGAAGCCGAGCAGCGCCTCGGTCAGCGCGGCCAACCCCACCCGCTCGTAGCCGGCCAGCCGGGCGGCCAACTCGGTGTCGAACAACCGGCGTGGGCGCAACCCGACATCGGCCAGGCAGGGCAGATCCTGGCTGGCGGCGTGCAGCACCCATTCGGCATCGGCGATCGCGGCGTCGAGCACGCCCAGCTCAGGCAGCGGCAGCGGGTCGATCAGCGCCGTACCGGCACCCGCCCGGCGTAGCTGCAGCAGATAGGCGCGTTGGGTGTATCGGTATCCGGAGGCGCGCTCGGCGTCGATGGCGACCGGACCGGAGCCGGCAGCGAACCGGGCAACGGCCTCGGCGAGAGCGTCGTCGTCGGCCACCGGTGCAGGGGTGCCGTCGCGGGGAGCGGTCAGCGCAACGGGCCCGCCGGGCGAGGAGTCGGACCCCCCGCCATCGGACGCCGGCGGCTGCGCCAGCGGGTGGTGCGGCTCGCTCCCTGCTGGGCGTTGCGCGGTCCGACGGCGCAGGGGGGATTCGTCGGTCACCTGACAACCCTAGTGCCCGGCCTGCCGCCGGCCGCACGAGGTGTCACCGGCGCGTCGGCTCCGAGCCGGGCCGAGTTGACCGGCGACACCCCGGTGAGGTGTCCAGCGGATGGCAATCGTGTATCACCGGGCGAGAGGTGACGACAAACACCGTACTGCCCGGTACGGTCGTATCGCCGCTCAGCGGCAGGTGGGCCGGCTGCCGCGGTGAAGGAGAGGCTGCCACGATATGACCAGTGGGTACGACGATCCACGCTCCGTCGCTGTCCCCGACGACGCGGGCCCGCGACATGCCGCGCCGGAGGCGCATACGCCGCCGGCGGCCCGCACCGTCGAGGACGCCTACGTCGCCGAGAAGGCTCCTGCCGCCGGCGAGCCGCCATCCGCTCCCGAGGCGTCGATGTCTTGGTCGCCGGCCGGCGCGACCTCGGACCGCCCGGGCTCGTGGGCGCCGCCGGCCGACCAGCTCCGCCGGGTCACCTCGGCCCGGCGGGGATGGCCAGGGGCGACCGCGCTGCTGCTGGTCCTGCTCCTGGCCGGCCTGGCGGGTTTCCAGACGTACCAGATCCGCCAGTTGACCACCCGACTCGCCGAGGTCGACCAGCGGCTGACCCGGGCGCAGGGAGCCGACGCCGACCGCTTCGATCTGGTCGAGGCGCGCGCCGCCGAGCTGGAACGGCAGGTCGGCGCGGCCTTCGACCCCGAGGCGATCGCCACGGCGGTGCTGCCCAGCGTCTTCCGGGTCAGCGCCGGGCGGTTCACCGGCACGGCCTTCGCAGTGGGCGAGTCAGCCGACGGCGGCACCAATCTGCTGACCAACTATCACGTCGTCGAGCCCAGCTATCTGGCCGGCAACCGGCGGGTCTTCCTGGAGCGCGACGGTGAACGAATTGAGGCCGCGGTCGTCGCGGTGGACGAGGACAGCGACGTGGCGCAGCTGCGGACCGACCGTTCCTTCCCCGGCCTGCCGCCAGCTCCCGACGAGGTCAAGTCCGGTCAGCAGATCGTGGTCGTCGGGGCCCCGCTCGGGCTCGTCGACTCGGTGACCACCGGGGTGGTCAGCGCGTTGCGGGACGCCGACGACAGCACCGGCCCGGTCATCCAGTTCGACGCTCCGATCAACCCCGGCAACTCGGGCGGGCCGGTGATCAACAGCGGCAAGCAGGTGGTGGGCATCGCCACCGCGAAGGCCCGCGACGCAGAGGGGATCGGACTGGCTGTGCCTATCAGTACCGCCTGCGACGTGTTCGAGATCTGCTGACCGGGTCAGGCCGTGCCGGCCGACCGCCGCCGGCCCGGCAGCACCGTCACCCCCGGCGGTGGCAGACCGGCGGTCGACGCCAGTAGGGCACACCAGGCCCTCAGATGGGCATCGAGCCCAGTGGTCGACGGCGTCCACGAGGCGCGGATCTCGATGTCGCCACCCGCAGGCGGGCCGGCCAGCTCGCCGAACCGGGTGGAGCAGGTCTGGGTGACCGTGCCGCCCAGCGCGCCGTAGGCCGCCCCGTGGACCTCCAACGCATCGGTCAACCAGGTCCAGCCGACGGTCGGCAGCAGCGGGTCCGCGACCAGGTCAACCTCCAAGTCCGCGGTGACGTAGGTCACCAGGCGCAGAGTGCCCTGCCAGGCGTCGTGTCCGTCCGGGTCGTGCAGCAGGACCAACCGCCCGGTGGCCACCTCGTCCGAGCCACGTAGCACCGTGGCGCTCAACGCGAACGCGTAGGGGGCCAGCCGCTGGGGGGCGCCGACCTCCTCGATCTGGATTTCCTCCCGGGGGGTCACCGCGCGCAGTCCGGCGACGGCGCGGTGGAACGCCTCGGGCAACGCGGTAAGGGGGGCCATGGCCAAAAGCCTAGGCCGCGCTCCCACCAGATGGGGATCGGCGCGCCGGGGTCCAGTGGCGGTGACCGCGACGACAGCGTTTCGCCGGCCAAGGACCGGATCGGGGCGGCCGGACCGGATCGGGGCGGCGGCTGCAAAACAGCCGTGCAGCCGTGACACCATAGGCGCCGATGACCACGACGACGCCGGGCAACGCCGCCCACGACGCGACACCCGACACACCCGCGCGGGACACACCCGCGCGGGCCCCGAACCCGGCGGGACCGCTGGCCACCTCCGCCTTCGTCCGGGCCTGCCGCCGGGAACCGGTGCCGCACACGCCGGTGTGGTTCATGCGCCAGGCCGGTCGTTCGCTGCCCGAGTACCGCCAGCTGCGCAGCGGCATCGGCATGCTGGAGTCCTGCCGGCGGCCGGACCTGGTCGCCGAGATCACCATGCAGCCAGTACGGCGGCACGGCGTGGACGCCGCGATCCTGTTCAGCGACATCGTCGTCCCGGTGGCGGCGGCCGGCGTAGAGTTGGAGATCGTCGCCGGCACCGGGCCGGTCATCGCCGAACCGGTCCGCAGCGCCGCCGACGTCGGTCGGCTTCGTCGGATCACCCCGGATGACATCGGCTTCGTCGACGAGGCGGTTCGGCTGCTCGTCGCCGCGCTCGGTGAGACTCCGCTGATCGGGTTCGCGGGTGCGCCGTTCACCCTGGCCAGCTACCTGGTCGAAGGCGGACCGTCACGTACCCACGGGCGGACCAAGGCCCTGATGTACGGCGATCCGAAGACCTGGCACGCGCTCTGCGCCCGGCTCGCCGAGATCACCCTGGAGTTTCTCCGGGTGCAGGTCGCGGCGGGCGTCGCCGCGATCCAGCTGTTCGACTCCTGGGCCGGGACGCTCTCCGAGGCCGACTACCGTCGGCACGTCCTGCCGCACTCCGCGGCGGTGCTGCACGGCCTGGCCGACGCCGGAGTGCCCCGGATCCATTTCGGAGTGGGGACCGCCGAACTGCTCAAAGCGATGGGCGAGGCCGGCGCGGACGTGGTCGGGGTGGACTGGCGTACCCCGCTGGACGCTGCGACCGCGCGGATCGGCCCGGACCGTGCCGTGCAGGGCAACCTCGACCCGTGTCTGCTGCTAGCGCCGTGGCCGGTGGTGCGCACCGAGGTCCGGCGGGTACTGGCCGACGGGCTCGCCGCCCCCGGACACGTGTTCAACCTCGGTCACGGGGTGCTGCCGGAGACCGACCCCGACGTGCTGACCAGGGTCGTCGACCTGGTGCACGAGACGTCGCAGCGCTGACCCGCGTCACACCCGGGTAGGCCCGGCCGGCGGGCCCGACCGCCCGGGTGGCAAGGTGACGGTATGCAGCAACCGTGGCGGATCGCCGTGGTGGGTGGCGGGATCGCCGGGCTGGCCGCGGCGTTGCGGCTGCGCGACCGGGCACCCGCCGGGACCCGGATCACGGTCTACGAGCAGTCCGACGAGCTGGGCGGCAAGCTGCGTACCAGTGAATTCGCCGGGCTGCCGGTGGAACGCGGCGCCGAGGCGTTCCTGATGCGGGATCCGGCCGGCGGCGACTCCGCCGCGGTCGCGCTTGCCCGCCGGGTCGGCCTCGGCGGCCACCTGCGGCACCCGGCGGTCGGCCAGGCGGCGCTGGCCCGGGACGGACGGTTCGTTCCGCTACCCGCCGGGACGCTGATCGGCGTGCCCGGCGACCTCGCGGCGGTGGCCCGGGTGGCCCGCGCCGAACCGGAGCGCGACGCCGACCAGGGCCGGCCGTTGCTGCAGCCGGACGAGGACGTCGCCGTCGGTGAGCTGGTCCGTCGGCGGCTGGGTGACGAGGTCGTCGAGCAACTGGTCGACCCGATGCTCGGCGGGGTGTACGCGGGTCGGGCCGACACCTTGTCGTTGGCCACCACCATCCCCGGACTGGCGACGGCGGCCCGCACGGAACACACCCTGGTCGCGGCGGTCCGGGCGGCGCTGGCCGCCCGGCCACCGGCGGCCGGCGCGCCGGTGTTCGCCACCGTCGACGGCGGGCTGAGCCGGCTGGTGGCGGCGGTTCGGGCCGCGTTGTCGGCCGCCGACGGGGCAGCCGAGGTCCGGTTGCGGACCTCGGCGGTGGTACGGGAGTTGGCCGCCTCGGCGGCCGGCTGGCGGTTGACGGTCGGGCCGACCCGCGGCGCCGAGCGGGTGGACGTCGATGCGGTGGTGCTGGCGGTGCCGGCCCGGCCGGCGGCCCGGCTGCTCGCTGCGGTGGACGCCGCCGCGGCGGTCCGGGTCGGTGCGCTCGAGTACGCCAGCATCGCCCTGGTCACCCTGGCGGTGCCGCAGCTGCAGCTGCCGGAGATCTCCGGCTTCCTGGTGCCGGCGACCGAGCGGACCATTACCAAGGCCGTCACCCTGTTCAGCACCAAGTGGGCCCAGCTGCGACGGTCGGACGGGCTGGCCGTGGTCCGTGCCTCGGTCGGCCGCCACGGCGACGAGCGGCTACTGCAACGCTCCGACGACGAACTGGTCGACGCCGTGCGTGCGGAGCTGACCCGGCTCACCGGTGTCCGGCAGCCGGCCTCCGTGCAGTCGCACGTGCAGCGGTGGGGTGGCGCGCTGCCGCAGTACCCGCCGGGACACCCGAGCCGGGTGGCTGCGGCCCGTCGGTCGCTGCGGTCCGCCGGGCACCGGCTGGCGTTGGCCGGCGCGGCGTACGACGGTATCGGCATCCCGGTGTGCGTGCGGTCCGGCGAGAACGCCGCCGATGAGATCCTGACTAAATTGGAAGGGGAACGCCGATGAGCGGCGACGAGCAGACCAATGCGGCACGGTTGCGTGAGCTGAACTCGACGATCCGGTACACCATGTGGTCGGTGTTCCGGGTCGCCGAGCGGCTGCCGGCGCTGCGCGGCGACATGATCGGTGAGGTCGAGTCGCTGATCGGCGAGCTGACCGCCAAGGACGTCACGGTCCGGGGCACCTACGACGTCGCCGGGCTGCGGGCCGACGCCGACATCATGATCTGGTGGCACGCGGCGGACAGCGACGAGCTGCAGGACGCGTACGGGCGGTTGCGCCGTACGGCGTTGGGCCGCCACCTCGCTCCGGTCTGGTCCCAGCTGGCGCTGCACCGCCCGGCCGAGTTCAACAAGAGTCATGTGCCGGCGTTCCTGGGGGGCGAGCCGGCCCGGGCGTACATCTGCGTGTACCCGTTCGTTCGCTCGTACGAGTGGTACCTGCTGCCGGAGGCGGAGCGGCGAGCGATGCTGGCCGAGCACGGGCAGATGGCCCGGCCGTATCCGGACGTCCGGGCGAACACCGTCGCATCCTTCGCACTCGGCGACTACGAGTGGATACTCGCCTTCGAAGCCGACGAACTACACCGGATCGTCGATCTGATGCGCGACCTGCGGGCCTCGTCGGCGCGGCGGCACGTCCGCGCGGAGGTGCCGTTCTTCACCGGACGGAACCGTACCGTCGCCGACCTGGTCGCAAATCTGCCCTGACGTTTCCCGGGGGCCGGCCCGGGTACCTATCAACTGCCCCCCGAGGTTGCCCGGTCAGCCGACCGGGTCGACCGGACCGGAGAAGGACCACTCATCTGATCCGGAGGAGGGTGTGATGAGTACGCAAGCTCCGACCCGCAACACCACCGCCGTGAACCGGCCGATGACCGGGCAGCCGATGGCCGACGGCCAGGCACACCAGATGGACATGAACGCCGGGACGCGCCCGGCGATCACCCCGGGCACCGAGACGAAGTCGGCGTTCCGCAGCACCGAGTTCTACGTCTACCTGATCGCGGTCGCCGGCGTACTGCTGGCCTCCCAGGTGATCAACCCGGACATCGATGGCGTGCAGGGTACCGCCGGTGGCGGGGACCCCTTCCCGGCCAGCACCGCATGGCTGTACGTCGCGCTGCTGACCATCGGTTACGTGGTCAGCCGAGGGCTGGCCAAGGCCGGCAGCGCCTGGCGGAACTCGGGTGAGCGACAGCGCTGACCCGTGCAGGGCCGCCGACCCGGTGACGGGTATGGCGGACCGGGCCGGCGGCCGCGGTGGACACGTCCATCCGGTCGCCGGTCTTCGCGTGGACCGCCCGGTCGGTCAGGTCCCGCGTCGGTCAGGTCCCGCCGAGTGCACCGCACCGACCGGATCTGCCGCACGGCGCATCGGTGCGTGCCAGATGCCGTCCTCGAGGTACTCCGGTCCGACGACGACGAACCCGTACCGCGCGTACAGCCCGGTCAGGTGGGCCTGGGCGTCGAGCACGCAGGGCCGTCCGGCGGCGAGCCGCAACGCCGCCTCGACGAGCCGACCGGCGTGACCCCGGCCGCGTTCGGTCGCGGCGACGGCCACCCGGCCGATCCTGGCCGTGGGCTCCGCGCCGCCGCCTGGTTCGTCGAGCAGCCGTAGGCAGGCCACCACCGTGTCACCCCGGGACAGCCACAGTTGGCGGGCGTCCGGCTCGATGTCGCGGCCGTCCAGCTCCGGGTACGCGCACCGCTGCTCCACCACGAACACGTCGACCCGTAGCTTGAGCAGCTGGTACAGCACCAACGGCGGCAGTTCGGCGGTGTGCGCGACGTGCTGCGTCAGGCCAGTTTTGGGGGGCACGCCGACGGATGATACGCGGCTCAGCCCGGCCGGCTGCCGACCGCGTCGCGGACCTCGGCACCCTGCTCCTGGTCAACTGCCCGGGCACAGTGGGCGCAGCAGAAGAACCGTCCGGACACCTCGACCCCGTGCCCGACAATCTTGCACTGGCAGTGCTCGCAGATCGGCGCGAGCAGTTGGATCGCGCACTCGAACGAGTCAAAGGTGTAGGTGTCCCCGCTGACCGTCCGAATGTCGAACGCCAGCCAGTAGTCGTTGCCGCAGACCTCACAGGTCGCCATCGTGCTCCTCCCAACGTCAGCCTCATTCGCAGGGTGCGGCATCGGGGAGGCCCGGAACGGGCGAATCGCCGAAATGCTGTGACCGAAATGCTGGGACATGCGCGAGGGAGCGGGGTGGGCCGTCAACTCCGGGTGGCGTCGGTCGCCGGCTCCAGCCGCAGCGCTACCGAGTTCATGCAGTAGCGGGCGTTGCGGGGGGTGTACCGCTCGCCGTCGAACCGGTGCCCGAGGTGCGAGTCGCAGGTGGCGCAGCGCACCTCGGTGCGGACCATGCCGTGCGAGCGGTCCTCGATGTAGCGCACCGACCCGGGCAGCGCCTCGTCGAAGCTCGGCCAGCCACAGTGCGAGTCGAACTTGGTGTCACTGGTGAACAGCGGCGTGTCGCAGGCCCGGCAGTGGTACGTGCCGACCGTCGTGGTCTCGACGTACTCGCCGGACCAGGGTGCCTCGGTGCCGGCCTGACGCAGCACCCGGAACTCCTCGGGGTTGAGCCGCGCCCGCCACTGCTCGTCGGTACGGGGCAGGGACGTCATCTCGTCTGTCATGGTCACTACGGTACGGCGGTACGGCACCGCCGGCCGCCGATCACCGGCCGGCTGGCCTAAGGTCGAGGGGTGACAGGGCAGAGCCGGAGTTTCCGGGCCGCGACCACCGTCGAAGTGGCCGGCCACCAGGTGCGGCTGAGTAGCCCGGACCGGGTGTGCTTCCCCGGGCCGGGGTACACCAAGCGGGACGTGTTCGACTACTACCTGGCCGTCGGCGACGGCATCCTGCGCGCGCTGCGCGACCGTCCCACCACGCTGCAGCGGTTCCCGGACGGCGTCGACGGCGAGATGTTCTTCCAGAAGCGCGTGCCGGCCCGGGGCGTGCCGCCGTGGCTGCGTACCGCCGAGATCAAGTTTCCCAGTGGCCGTACCGCCGACGAACTCTGCCCGGCGGATCTGGCCCACGTCGCCTGGGCCGCGCAGATGGGCACCGTGGTGTTCCACCCCTGGCCGGTCCGGTCCGGTGACGTGGACCGGCCGGACGAGCTGCGGATCGATCTGGACCCGCAGCCGGGTACCGACTTCGCCGACGCGGTGGCGGCGGCGGGCGAGGTCCGGGCGATCCTCGACGAGCTCGGTGCCACCGGGTACCCGAAGACCTCCGGCGGCCGCGGGGTGCACGTCTACCTGCGGATCCAGCCGCGCTGGCTGTTCACCGAGGTCCGTCGGGCGGTGATCGCGTTCGCCCGCGAGGTGCAGCGCCGTCGGCCCGACCTGGTCACCACGTCCTGGTGGAAGGAGGAGCGAGGGCGGAAGGTCTTCATCGACTACAACCAGATGGCCCGGGACCGGACCATCGCCTGTGCCTACTCACTGCGGGCGAACCCCCGCGCCACCGTCTCCACCCCGGTCACCTGGGACGAGTTGACCCGGGCCGAGCCGGACGACTTCGACCTGCGCACCGTACCGCCGCGGCTGGCCGCCGTCGGTGACCCGCACGCCGGGATCGACGACTCGCCGTGGGACATCACCCCGCTGCTGGAGTGGGCCGACCGGGACGACCGCGACGGCGCCGGTGACCTGCCGTACCCGCCGGACCATCCGAAGATGCCCGGCGAGCCGATGCGGGTGCAGCCGTCCCGGGCCCGCCCGGTGCCCGGCGGCTGACCCGCCCAGGTCCGGCCACGTCCGCCCGGGTCTGAGGTCAGGACGAGCATTTCAGGCCGTCGTCGGGCACCGTCAGATCGATCAGGTACGCGTCCACCACGTCGGCCACGCAAGCCACGTGCGGGTACGCCGTGTGCCCGTCGCCCTCGTGGGTCACCAGCACGCCGGTGCCGAGCGACTCGGCCAGCCGTGGTGCCTGCTCGTACGGGGTGGCCGGATCACCGGTGGTGCCGACGACGAGGATCGGCGCGGCACCGACCGCAAGACCGACCGGGTACGGGTCGGCCGCGACCGGCCAGTTGGCGCAGGCCAGCAGGCCGACGGCGAGCGCCGGACCGAACGTCGGATGCTGCCGGCGCCACTGCTGCTGCAGCTGCCGGATCTCGTCGGTGCCCAGCGGCACAGCGGCGTCGGCGCAGTTGACCGCAAGGTTGGCGGTGAACAGGTTGCCGTACCGGCCGTCGTCGCCGCGACCGGTGTAGCCGTCGGCGAGGTCGAACACCGGGCCCGGGTCGCCGTCGCCCAGCTCAGCCAGCGCCCGGCCCAGCCGTGGCCAGCCGCTGCGGTCGTACAGCGAGGCGACCACGGCGTAGAAGATCCAGCCGGCGGTGGCCGCCCGGCCGTCCGCCCCGGTGACCGGGCCCTGCCGGGCCCGGTCCATCGCCGCGGCCAGCGTGCCGGCCGGGTCGGCGCTGATCGGGCAGTCCGCCGGTGCGCCGGAACACCACCGCCCGAAGGCGGCGAACGCCCGTTCGAAGCCGGCGGCCTGGCTCAGTGACCCGGCGACCGGGTCCTGCCCCGGGTCGATCGCGCCGTCGAGCACCAGCGCGCGGACCCGGTGCGGGAACAGGTGCGCGTAGGTGGCTCCCAGCAGGCTCCCGTACGAGTAGCCGAGGAAGGTCAGCTGCTCGTCGCCGACCGCCGCCCGCACCGCGTCCAGATCCCGGGCGGTCTGATGGGTGGAGTACGCGGTGAGCCGCTCGCCGTAGCGCGCCGCGCAGCCGGCCGCGATCCGTTGACCGAGCGCGGCGGCCTCGGCGAAGGCGGCCGGGTCACGGGGATCCGGGTCCGCCCCGAAGGTGGCGTCCCAGTCGCTGTCGTCGACGCAGTCGACGGGGTCGGAGCGGCCGGCTCCGCGCGGGTCGAAGCCGACCAGGTCGAACCGGCGCAGCACCGTCTCCGGTAGGCCGCCGAGCCGTTCGCCGAGCGCCAACCGGGCGGCGGCGTCCACCCCGGAGACACCGGGCCCGCCTGGGTTGACCACCAGTGTGCCGATGCGGTCCTGCTGCCGGGCCGACCGGGCCCGGATCAGCGCGACCGAAAGGGTGCCGGCGGTGGGACCGGCGGCCCAGTCGACCGGTACGTCGATCGTGGCGCAGTCGTAGCGCAGCCCGTCGGGTGGTGGGCCGTACCGCTGCGTGGTCGACTCCGGGCAGGGCTGCCAGTGCGGCGGTGGGTCGGGCCCGCCGGTCGCCCCGGGGTCGGGCCGCGCCGCCGTGCACCCGGTCAGGCCGACCAGCGAACCAACCACGACGGCCGCGACGACAGGCTGCCAGCGGCGCCGGCTCGTGGGCAGCCAGCGGCGCCGGCTCACTGCTGGCTGGTCGGGTCGCCGGCCAGCACCTGGTCCACGTCGAACCGGACCGGTCGGTCCAGCTGGTCGTACCGGCAGGAGGCCGGCTCCCGGTCGGTACGCCAGCGTTGGAACCGTGCGGTGTGCCGGAACCGGTCGCCCTCCATCGCGTCGTAGGCGACCTCGGCGACCAGCTCGGGCCGCAGCGGCTGCCACTCGAGGTTCTTGCCGCCGCTCCACCGGCTCGGGGCGCCCGGAATCCGTTGGCCGGAGCCGTCGTCACCCGACCCCCACGGGTGGTCCGCGGCAGTGGTGCGCAACGGCGCCAGCTCGTCGACGAGCTCCGCGCGCCGGGCGGCGGTGAACGACGCAGACACGCCGACGTGGTGCAGTACCCCGGCGTCGTCGAAGAGCCCGAGCAGCAGTGACCCGACCACCTGGCCGGACTTGTGCCAGCGGAAGCCGGCGACGACCACGTCGGCGGTCCGCCCGTGCTTGACCTTGAACATCGTCCTTTTCCCGGGCTCGTAGCGCAGCTCGGCCGGCTTGGCGATGACGCCGTCGAGGCCGGCGCCTTCGAAGATCTCGAACCAGCGGCGGGCGGTGTCCGGGTCGGTGGTCACCGGGGTCAGATGCACCGGTGCGGTGACCGCCGCCAGCGCGTCGGTCAGCCGGGCCCGGCGGGTGGTGAACGGCTCGTCGAGCAGCACCTCGTCGCCCAGCGCCAGCAGGTCGAAGGCGACGAAGGAAGCCGGGGTCTGCTCGGCGAGCAGCCGCACCCGGGAGGCCGCCGGATGGATCCGTTGGCCGAGCAGGTCGAAGTCGAGCCGGGACCGCCCGGTCTCCGGCCGGATCACCACCAACTCGCCGTCCACCACGCTCCGGGGCGGCAACTGCTGCCGGGCCTGCTCGATGACCTCGGGAAAATACCTGGTCAGCGTCTTTCCGCCGCGACTGGCCAGCTCGACCTGATCACCGTCACGGAAGATGACACAGCGGTAGCCGTCCCACTTGGGCTCGTAGCTCATCCCGGCGGCGACCGGCAGCGTCGCGACCGGTTTCGCCAGCATCGGCTCGATCGGTAGGGCGATCGGGAAAGTCACCCACCCAGTGAACCATCCCGGTCCGACGATCCGCCGGACCGCCGGCCGAGGACGACTAGCGGGACCACCGGACCACGGCACGGACCCGGCGCAACATCGGCCGGACCGGGCGGACCAGCCACGGGAGGCGGCGTGCCGCGCGCCGGTACAACGGCTGGGCCGCCGTCCGCAGCTGCTGACGGGTCGTGTCGAGCTCCGCCCGGGCGGAGCGCAGTTGCTGTTCGAGCTCGGCGAGCCGGGCTGCGGTGATCGTCGCCATCAACTCGTGACCGGTGACCGGTTCGCTGCGGCCGTCCTCGCCGCGTACCAGCCAGGGGCGGTCGCCGTAGACGTCGATCTGATGGCCGGCCAGCGGTACGCCGGCCTTCTCCAGCCCGTCCGGGAACTGCTCGGCGAACATCGCCCGGCAGTGTTTCGCCTGGTCGGCCGAGGTGGCCAGGATCAGCTTGTTGGGCACCAACACGGCGGGCACCAGGCTGCCGCCGTCGCCGAGGTAGCTGAACAGGCCGGTGATCACGCCGAGCCAGTGCCGGTTGAGTACGTCGTCGAGTACCACCAGCCCGTGGTCGACCACGGTCCGTTCGGCGATTCGCAGGTCGCTCACCGTGATCTGGTCGGTGTGGCCACCGTCGATGGAGAAAATCCGGAAGCGGCGCCCGGCGGCGACGAAGCCGGCCTGCTCCAGGTCGAGACTCGACGACTGCACGATGTCGACGTTGTCGCCGGCGCCGTAGGTCGCGAGGTTCTGCTCGAAGATGTCCCGGTCACCGCGTCCGGACTGGTCGAGGTTGGCAGCCTGGTCGTCGAAGACGTCGATGGCGACCGCCCGCTGATCCGCTGGCGCATCCAGGGCGAGGCACAGGAACGATTTGCCGTGGTGAATGCCGATCTCGGCCACGTCGCCGCTCACCCCGGCCCCGCGCTGAGCGGCCTCCACGCCGCTGAGGTACACCGCGGTCGAGACGTTCAGCCAGCCCTTGACCTGGTGCAGACCGGTCCGCAGGTAGCTGGCGGTCCGCTCGGGCAGGACCGGTGTGAACGCTGTCATGGTGGCAGACCATACCGCTGATTACCGCAGCGACAGACGGTCGATCGGAGGACAATCCAGGTGACCGCACCGGCCGTCCTGGTCGGTGTCCTGCTCCGCTCGTCGGCGCCGTCCCGGCGACCGTACGGGAAAGGCGGATCGCGTGCCCAGCTTCACCTATCCGCAGGCCGGCGCCACCGCCGTGCTGCGCGACCAGACCGGATCGGTCCGGCACTCCGTACCGCCGCTGCCGGCGGGCTACCGCCATCTGCGGTCTTGTCGCCGGCTGCGGCCGGGCAGCTTCCCGGCGGCGGCCGAGGCGGTGCTCACCTGGCGGATGCACCGGGCCGCCGGTGCCCGGGTGACGGCGTCGGCTCCCCGCGCCGAGACCGGTGTGCTGGTGACGGTCGGTCTCGGCGTCGGGCCGCTGCGGATCGCCGCGCCGTGCGCGGTGGTGTGGGCGGTCGACGAGCCGGACCTCGCCGGATTCGCGTACGGCACCCTGCCCGGCCATCCGGCCAGTGGCGAGGAGGCGTTCCTGGTGCACCGCGACGGCGACCGGGTGTGGCTGTCGGTGGTGGCGTTCAGCCGGCCGGTGGCGCCGATCATGCGGCTGGCCGGCCCACTGGGTGCGCTGGCACAGCGGGCCTACGCCCACCGGCTGGGCACCGCGCTGCGCCGGCTCACCCGCTGACCGCCGACGGCACGCCGGCCGGCGACGGGTCAGTAGGCGGCGAAGGAACGGACCGGGGCCCGGGGCCCGAACCGGGGCGCCCGCACCCCGGCCAGCTCCAGCAGCAGACAGACCCGACCGCGGTGCCCCCGGAACGGCTCCAGTAGTTCGAGCATCCGGGTGTCGGTCCCGCGGGCCTCGCCGGCCAGCGCCCAGGCCACCGTGTTCGGCAGGTGGTAGTCGCCGACGCTCACCGCGTCGGCCGCGCCGAACGCCACCCGGACCACCTCGGCAGCGGTCCACGGGCCGATCCCGGGCAGCGCGGTCAACCGCCGGGTGGCCGTCTGCGGGTCGCCGCTGTCCGACAACCGGTCGGCGACCGCCGCCGCGCCGCACAGGGCCTGCGCCCGTCGTTGCTCGATGCCCAGCGGATGCAGCGACCAGTACGGCGCGGCGGCGAGGGCTGCCGGCTCCGGCGCGACCCAGAGGTCAGCGACCGGGCCGGGAGCTGGTGCGCCGTACCGGCGGACCGTCGCAGCGTACCCGCGGTACGCCTCCGCACCGGTGACCTTCTGCTCCAGCACGGCCCGCAGCAACCGGGGGAACACCTGCCCGGTGGCTGGGAGCCGGACGCCGGCGTAGCGGCGGACCACCGCCGTGACGACCGGATGCCGGCGGGCCATGGGCAGGAAACTGGACACGTCGTCGCGGAGCCCGGCGACCGCATCGGCGATGTCGCAGATCTGGCTGGCGCCGGGTCCGTAGCCGGCGGCGACGAGGTCGCCGCCGTGTCGGCACAGCGCCAGGGTCGCCGGCCCGGCCGGGGTACGGGCGGTCCACCAGAAGGTGTCCGCCAGCCACCGGGCGCACGGATCGTGTCGGCCCATCGCCAGCGTCCGTACCGAGCCGGCTAGCTGGTAGCCGGCCGGCGGCCGCAGCACCCGGACCCGCGCCGGTGCGGCCCCGGACGTCCGTCTTTCCACGACCATGCCGGTCACTGTGCCAGCAGCGGCGGACAGCATCGACGCCGGGACGAGTCTGCTGCTCGTCCCGGCGTCGGTTCGCTGGACCCGGGTTACCTTCGGTCACCGCCGATCACCGTCGGCGACGGCCGACCTCATCGGGTGACGACAACCCGGACCACGTCGAAGGCGGGGATCTGGTTGGCCCGCTGCATCATCGGCACCCGGTGCGAGCCGTCGCCGGCCCACGACGCGCACTGGGCGATGCCGGGGCCGGGCAGGCCGGGCACTTCGACGGTGACCTCGTCGGCGCCGGCGCCACCCCGACCGTCCTCGGTGGCTACGAAGAACGCCGGCACCGGGCCAGGTTCGGGAGCGGTGCGGTTGCTGGTCAGCATCCGGCACGCGGTGTGGAAGTGCCCCCGGGTCAGGCCGTCCTCGGTCAGGAACGAGCTTTCCAGGTAGTAGCCGCCCTGCCCGGCCGGCAGGAACCGGTCGCGTACCAGGTTGCGGGTGCTGATCCGCAGGGTGAACGGTTGGTTCGCGCGTACCCGCCCCGGCGACGAGATGATCATCAGCTGCGGGTTGGTGTCCGCGTCGCCGACCTCGCCGAACGCCGTACTTACACACCGCTCACCGTCCTGGAAACCCTCGTGCGGGTCCAACGAACTGTCGGCGCAGTCGTCGCCGAGGATTTCCAACCCGGCCGGCGTGTCGGTCGGATCGTCGGGGGCGGGGGAGTCCTGGCACTGGTCCGGGCCGCGCTGGCCGTCACCCCAGTGGTGCCGTACGCCGTTGCCGTCCACGGTGGTCCCGGTATCCGCCGGATCGACCGACTCGCTCGGGCTTACACAGACCGCGGCGGCCCGGTCGCGACCACGGTCCCGGTCCCGGTCGCCGCGGGTTCCGGCAGACGAGATCTGGGTCACCGCCACCACGCCGCCGAAGACCGCCAACATCGTTGTCACCGCGATGACGCGGTTGCGGGTGCTACCCGCCGATCTGCCCCGGCGTGTCGGCTGGTCACTGGTACGCCTGCGGCGCTGTGGGCTGTTCACGTGGTGCCACCTCTTTCGTCGAACGCCAATTGGTCGTCCGGGTGCAACGCAGTTGGTGATGGCTGTGGTTCGCCACTGCCGTCGACCGTATGGATGTCACTCCACAACAGTCAACAATCCTTAGAGCAACTACGGAACACTTAGGAGGCACTTAACGCGGGCTTTAAGAACCGGCTCGAGGCGCCGGTGGCGGATCCACCGCAAACGAGGCGACGGCCGGCCGCGCCCTCCCTGGCAACGACCGGCCGCCGCGATTCACGGGCGCCCTGAAAGAGTCAGTAGTCGTAGTCGCCCGAGTCCTCAGAGTCACTGTCGAAGCTGTCCGAGTCCTTGCTGTCGTCGAGGCCCTTGATGTTGTCTCGGCCGTCACCGTCCGGCACCGCAATCGGCTTCGGGGTGCCCTCCGGCAGGCACTCCAGGTTCTTCGTGCCGTCCGGCTGCACGACGTACCAGGTGCCGCCGACACCCTGGCCCTTCCAGTCGCCGGGCTTTTCGTCTCCGGCGTAGTAGTAGATCGGCCAACCGTCGATGGTCAGTTGCCGGGTGCCGTCCGGCCGGTTCACCGTGCCGACCAGCTCCTCGTCCACCCCGGACAGAATGGGGTCGCCGTCGGTCAGCGCCGGCGGCCAGATCTTGGCGCAGTCGCCCTCGCAGTTCGAGGTCGCCGGGTCGTTGGAGTCCTCCTCGAAGCGGTAGAGCAGCCAGCCGTCCTCGTCGGTGACGACGTCACCCATCTTGTCGACGGCCTTGCCGACCAGCTCCTTGGTAAGGTCCTCGTCGGCGACCTCGACCGCGATGTCCTCGGTTTCCACCGGCTCGGGCGCGGCCGACGCCGCGTTCGCCGCGTTGACGACTGGCTGGGCCTGAGCGCCGCCAAAGTCGTCCGGGTTGTAACCTGCCGGGGCGCAACCCGGCAACACGAGTGCCGCCAGCGCGCCTGCGACTATGACGGTCCGCTTTCCCAGTGCCACGTGCCCTCCCTCATTCGTCCACATCGGGCTTCATAAAGGAGTACGCAGCGCATCCCGGTTTGGATCGGTAATGCCGAGTGCACAATTTCACAGCCCGGCGTTGAACCGGGTCGTCGTGTCCTGCGTGCGGCCGGCCGCCGTCATGCCCATCAGGAGCAGAATGCACCGGTCACGGGTCAGCGGCAAACACGTGACGACTGCCAGAGACAGAACAGCCCGCGGGTATCCGTTAATTCGGACACCCACGGGCTGCGCGTACGTCGGATCTGCTGGCGCAGATATCGCGACGCTCGTTCGTGGCGTACGTCAGGAATGGACTTCGACCCTCCGTCCAGGCCGGTACTGTTCAGACCGGTACGGTAACGATCGCGGTGGCGACCCCGGACTGGTCGACCGCCTGGAACTGAATCCGTTCGATGTCGTCCCGGGGCGCCGCCGTCGACGTGCTCAGCAGCAACGGCGCGGGTTGCTCCGCGGTGCCGTACCCGGCCTCGGGCACCGTCCAGGTGGAGAGCACCTCGGCGGTGCCGGAAGCCCGCAGCACCACGATCCGGCACTGCATCGGACCCGGCACCCGGCGTAGCGCGAACGAAACCTGGGTGCCCCACGCGGCTTCCTCCAGCACCACGTCGGCCTCCACCCCGGTGGTGGGGTCGACCGCGTTGAACTTCTCGCCGGTGACCTCCGGACCACCGACCCCGGACTGCGGATCGACCGGTGACGGGCTGGCCGAGACCGACGTCTGCGGCCCGGCCTGCGGCGTCGCCGAACCATCTGACCAGGCCGACCCGGCGTAGAACGAGAAACCGGTGAGCGTCGCCAGCAGCACGAACCCGGCGGCGATCTGTAGCGGGCGGCCCGCGAACAGCCGTCGGGACCTACCGGCGTGGCCGGGCGGACGGACCTGACCGTGGTCGCGACGCTGGTCGGCGTCGGACCGCAGGGCCGGCCGGATCGGCACCGGTGCGCCGCCGTCGCCGTCGTCCGCCCCACCAGCCCGGTTCACACCGGTGGGGCCGGGCTGAGGGAGGACGGGGCTGTCCTCCAACTGGTCGATGTCTACGGCGGACATCAACCCGACGATCGGAATGAGTGACTCCAGCTCTGCCGCGCAGGCCCAGCAGCCGGCGAGATGCTCCTCGAACCGCTCGACGTCGTCGGCATCGAGTGCGCCGAGCGCGTAGGCTCCGACGTCCCAGTGGGCGGACCGTGTCATTCTGTAACCCCCCGCTGTTGCAGCGCCGTCCGCAGCGCTCGTAGCGCGTAGTAGACCCGCGACTTGGCGGTACCCAGTGGCAGCCCCAGCTCCGCGGCCGCCTCCGGGACCGTGCGGCCGCGGAAGTACGTCTCGACCAGGATCTCCCGGTGCGGCTGGCTGAGCGTGCGCAACGCGTCGGCGACGGTCATCTGCCGCAGCACCTGATCGGTGCCGTCGGACTCGGCGAAGCTCTCCAGATCCCGGTCGTACTCCTCGGTCGGGCGAGCCTTCTCGCTGCGGTGGTCGTCGATCGCGATGCGTCGGGCGACGGTCACCAGCCACGGTCGCAGCGACGCCTGGCCCTGCGCGCCGAGCCGGTGGGCGTTGCGCCACGCCCGCAGCAGTGTCTCCTGGACGATGTCCTCGGCCCGTTGCCGGTCCCCCCCGGTGAGCCGTAACACGAATCCCAGTAGCGGCCGGGCGTGCTCTGCGTACAGTGTGCGGACGAGATCGTCCCCGTGGCTGGACTCCGCTGTCCCGGCCTGCTGCCGGCTCCCTGCGGTCCGTGGCGTCACCGGCTCATCATCGCGCTCGGCCGCCCTCCCGTCGATGCTCTGCCAACGTTGTGTGCTGCGGGCCGTGGCCGAACCGTTGCCGGTCACGCCCGGCCGGATCCTCTCCGCCTGCCAGCCGCTGGCGACCGCGTACATCGCAGGACCTCCATCCGACGTCGACATGGCCCGCGGCTGGGGGCCCACCCCGAGGTACGGAGCCGGCCGGCGGACGGATCAACGCCCGCTCGGAAAAATTCCATCCGGTGGCGGCGGCGACGGCTGCGCGGTCGCGTCGGCGATCGGCGACGCCGTCGCGATCAACCGGTCCAGCGCCGCACCGTGCAGCACCCGGCTGGGAAACCAGTCACCGGCGGCCAGCCGGGCCAGCTCCCCGACAGCCGGCACGGCGCGTCCGGCGACCACCACCAGGTTGCCGTACCGGCGCTGGCGCAGCACGGCCGCGTCGGCGACCAGGCAGATGCCGGGCAGCACCTGCCGTACCGACGCCAGATGCCGGCGGGCCCAGCCCAGCGGCGGGCCGTCAGCCACGTTGGACAGCAGTTGCCCGCCGGGTGCGAGTACCCGGGCGACCTCGGTGACGAACTCGACCGAGGTCAGCCGTGCCGGAGTGCGGGCACCGGCGAACACGTCCGCGATCACCAGGTCGTAGCTGTCCGTGCGAGCCTGCTCGACGGCGGACCGTGCGTCACCGACCCGGACCCGCAGATTGCGGTCGGCCGGCCAGGGCAGTTCGCGGCGGACCAGCTCGGTCAACGCGGCGTCGATCTCCACTACCCGCTGGCTCGACCCGGGACGGGTGGCGGCCAGGTAGCGCGGCAGGGTCAGCCCACCGCCGCCCAGGTGCAGCACGCGCAGTGGGGCACCGGCCGGGGCGGCCAGGTCGATCGCCGCGGCGATCCGGCGGACGTACTCGAACTCCAGGTGTGTCGGATCGTCGAGATCGACGTGGGACTGCTGGGTGCCGTCCAACAGCAGGGTGTACGCCCGCCGCCGGTCCGGGTCCGGAACGAGCCGCGCGGTGCCGGTGTCTACCTGGACCGCGGGCGGCGTTGTCCTGCGGGTACGGCCCATCGGCACAGTATGCCGGTCACCGCCACGCCGGACTCTCCCGCCCGGCCGCCGAGAGGCTGAGCGCCCGGTGCAGCAGCCGGGCGTCGCCGAGCATCGCCCGCAGCCGTCGCTCCAGCCCGGCGATCGGCACCAGGTTCTGCGGTGCCCTTGGATCCTTGTACGGAGCCGAGGCGAACCGGGGCAGCGTCGCCAGCGAGAGATCGGCGAGCGCGATCGCCGCCTGCGGCGTCAGGTCTGGCCGGCACTCCACCCGGACGATGCCCGCCCACGGCGCGCCCCGCGGCCCGGGCAGCCGCAGATACCACGAGTAGCTGCGCCACCGGGTGCCGCGCAGGAAGACCGGGCTGCGTTCCGCCGGTTGCAGCGCGGTCACCACCGGGATCAGACTCGCCGGCAGGTACGGCTGGCGCTGGGACTTGACGTAGCCGACCGTGTTCGGCAGCCGGCGCCCGCGCAGTGGACCGTCCACCACCAGCAGGTTCGCCGGGTCGTCCGCGCCGTCGGCGCGGGCCTGCTCGGAGACGGCGATCTCCAGCGCGGCCAGCGCCGGCTGCACCGCCTGCGGCAGTACGGCCGGATCGGCGTCGTCGACCCGCCGCGCCGGATAGCGCACCCGCCCGACGACCAGGTCGGTGGCGGCGGTGCTCGGCGTGAACAGGCCTCGCTCGGTTCGGGCTCCGGCCGCCAACCGGGCTGCCCCGCGCCGCAGGTCACAGCGCACCACACCGGCGGCGTACGAGGCGGCCAGCGCCGGGTACGAGACTCCGTCGGGCTCCTCGCTCCACAACGAGGCGTCGATCCGACGCACCCCGTCGACCAGCAGCACCACATCCGGTGCGCGCACATCGGCCGGCTGGCGTAACGGCCGCCACGCCGCCGGATCGAGCTCCACGGCGAGATCGGTGGCGTCCTGACCGTCGTCGGCGGCGCCGGGGCCACCCGAGTCGGCGGCCTCGAACGACGTGCCGTAGCCGGGTTGCCAGCCCTCGACGAACCAGCGGACCCCGGTGGCCGGCCGGCCCGTCACGGTCGCGGTCACAGCCCGCTCCGCCGGACCCGGGCCGTACAGGCGTCCTTGCTGACCTCGAACCGGACCGGTACCCGCTCGGCCAGCGCCGGAACGTGGGTCACCAGGCCGACCATCCGGTCACCCCGGGCGGCGAGCCCTTCCAGGGTCGCGGCGACGGTGTCCAGGGTGGCCGCGTCCAGTGAGCCGAAGCCCTCGTCGAGCACGATCGATTCCAGACTGGCGGCGCTGGCCGACATCCCGGCCAGTTGCTCCGACAACGACAGGGCGAGTGCCAGCGACGCCTGGAAGGTCTCCCCACCGGACAGGGTGCGCACCCCGCGGCGCAGTCCGGCGTCGTGGTGGTCGACGACAAAGAACTCACCGGCGTCGTGCACCAGCTCGTACTGACCGCAGGAGAGCTCCCGCAGAATCCGCGACGCGCCGTCGACCAGCAGGTCCAGCGCCTCGACCAGCAGCCACCGCTCGAAGTTGTTGGCCCGCAGGTGCCCGGCCAACGTCCGGGCCAGCTGGGCCTGCCGCTCCTGGTCGGCCCGCCGGCCGCGCAGCTCACCTGCCTGGGCGAACCGTTCGGTGATTCGTTCGTGGTCGGTCTGCGCCCGCTGGACCGCCAGCGCGGCCGACTGCCGGTAGCCGGCCGGATCGGCACCGGCCGGCGGTGCCAGCTCGGCGGCGACGAACAGCGCGTCGATGTCGGCGGCGACGCCGCTGGCCGCTGACCGGGACGAAGCCAGCCGAGCCTCCGCCTCCGCCCGCGCCGTGCGGCGTTCGGCGAGCAATTGGTGCGCCCAGTCGGTCAGAAGCGTCCACGCTGCGGCCAGATCGGTGCGGTCGGCGGCCGGCGGCGCCAGCCGGGCGACGGCGTCCCGGCCGGCGTCGAACTCCCGCCAGCCGGCCTGTAGCCGCTGTTCGCCGGTCACGGCGGCGCGCTGCGCCTGACGGGCCGCCTCCCGGGCCCGGCGGACCTGGCCACCGGCGTCGTCGAGGGCGCGCTGGAACCGGTTGACCGTGGCCAGATCGGTGCGCAACGCGTCGGCGCCGGGCGAGTCGGACAACCGGGCGTCGAGTTGCGCCAGCCGGGCGGTCAGCTGCTCTGCCCGTACCCTGGCCCGGTCGACGGCCCGCTCCACCCCGCGCAGCGACTGCTCGGCCTCGGCGACCGCCTGGCGGGCCTGGTCGGCGGCGGCCCGGGCGGCCTGACCGGCGGACTTCGCCTCGGTGACCCGGGACCCAGCCGGCACCGGCGGCACCGTGCTCACCGGCTGCGCGCAGACCGGACAGTCCGCCCCGGCGACGAGCTCGTGGCGCAACGCGGCGGCCAGGTCGGCGGACTGCGCCTCCTGGTACGTCTGCCGGGCGCGGTCCAACTCGCGGTCCGCCGCCTCGGCGGTTGACCGGGCCGACCGTAGCGCCGCCTGGCTGGCGATCTGTTCGGCCTGCGCGGCGGCGAGCGCCGGAGCCAGCTCGGCCGATTCGGCGGCGACCCGGTCCCGTTCGGCGTGTGTCTGCAGCAGCAGCCGCCGGTCGGCCGGGTCGCCGATGGCGGCCAGTTCGGCGCGGACCTTCTCCTCGCGTTCCTCGGCGTCGGCGACGGCCCGGTCCGCGTCGGCGGCGGCGACCCGGGCGGCCGCCGCCTGATCGGCCAGCCGGGCGGCGGCCTCCGGTGCGGCGACGCCGGCCAGCAGCCCGACCTCGTCGTCCAGGGCCGTCACCTGGTCGGCCGCGCTCGCCACCGCCTGCTGGGCCTGCGCCAACCGGGGCAGCGCCGCGTCGACCGCGGTCGCCAACGCCCGCATCGCGTCGACCTGACGCGCCGCAGCCGCCACCGCCGATTCGTCGGCGTCGGCGAGACCGCCGAGCAACTGGTCGACCGCCGCGACTGCCGCTTCGGCGGCCCCCGCCCGGGCGGTGGCCCGCTCCCGGACCCGTTCGTAGACGTGCAGCCCGAGCAGGTTGACCAGGATCTGCTGGCGGGTGGCCGGCTTGGCGTGCAGGAAGTCGGCGAACCGGCCCTGCGGCAGCAGCACGCAGGTGGTGAACTGCTCGTACGGCAGCCCGACCGCGTCCAGCACGGCCTGCTCCATCTCGGCGGGCGTACCGGCCAGCACCTCGCCGAGGTCGTCCGGGCTCATCCCGGTGTCCAGCCGGGTCACGTCGAACCCGGGTGGCATCAACTGCAGGCCGGCGTTGCCGGTCTTGACCGCGCCCCGCGAGTCGCGGCGGATCACCCGGGTGGCGACGTAGCGGCTGCCGGCGCTCTCGAACACCAGCCGCACCCGGGCCTCGGTGGCCGACGGTGCCAGCGCGGCGGCGATGCCCCGGCTGCTGCCCCAGCGCGGTACCACGCCGTACAGGGCGAAGCAGATCGCGTCGAGGATGCTGGACTTGCCCGACCCGGTCGGCCCGACGAGGGCGAAGAAGTCGGCGTCGGTGAAGTCGACCGTGGTCTCCTCCCGGAACACGGTGAATCCGGCCAGATCCAGCCGCAGCGGCCTCACGACGAGGTCACCTCCTCGTACAGCGTGTCGAACAGGGTCCGTACGTCGTCGTCGCCGTGCCCGCGCGCGTCCAGGTAGTCGGCGAACAGCTGCCCGGGTGCCCGGCCGGCCCGCTGCGGGGTGCGCGTCGCACCGGTGGCGGACGCGGACCGGGTGAACTCCGGGTCGATGCGCACGTCCAACGCCCGGGGCAGTAGCGCCTGCACCTCTTCGCGCAGCCCGGCCCGGGGCGTCTCCCGAATAAACACCCGCAGCCAGGCGTCGCCGTACTCGCCGGCGGCCAGTTCGTCGAGGGTGCCGCGGACGGTGCGCAGCGGGGTCGCGGCGTCCACCGGTACCTCGCGTACCCGGGCGGCGGTGCCAGCGGTGACGTCGACGATGCTGACCGACCCGACGTTGTCCTCCTCGCCGAAGTCGATGGGCAGCGGACTGCCGCTGTAGCGCACCGGGCAGGGCGCCTCGAGCTGCTGGGCGCGGTGCAGGTGGCCGAGCGCCACGTAGTGCGTCCCGGTCGGGAAGACGGTGGCCGGTACGGCGTACCCGAGGACGGTGTGCACCTCCCGCTCGCCGCCGCCGGACCGCCCACCGACCACGGTCAGGTGGGCGGTGATCAGATCGACCACACCGGGCTCACCGAACCCTCCGGCGAGCCGGGCCAGCACCCGTCCGATGTGGTCGGCGTACGTCTGGTTGGCCTCGGCCGCGGTCAGTTGGTACATCTCGGTGGCCCGGACGGCGTACCGCTGGGACAGGAACGGCAGCGCGACCAGCCGCCACCGTTCGCCGTCGCCGGTGGTGCCGGTGATCACGTGCTCGTCCGGGGTGTCCCGGACGGCGCCGCGCAGGGTGATCCCGGCGGCGTCGGCCCACGGCCGCAGCGCGTCCAGCGCGGCCCCGTTGTCGTGGTTGCCGCCGATCGCCACCACGTCGGCGCCGGTGCCGCGCAACGCGGTCAACGCCCGGGTGACCACCCGGGTGGCGTCCGGTCCGGGAGCGGAGGTGTCATACAGGTCACCGGCGACGATCACCAGGTCCGGGCGTTCGGTACGGGCGATCTCGACCACCCGGGCGAGCACCTGGATCTGCTCGGGCAACCGGGCCTGTCCCTTGAGGACCTTGCCGACGTGCCAGTCGGAGGTGTGCAGGATCCGCATCCGGGGGGACCTCCTCGACCTCAGGGTCAAAACGGGCGGAACGGGTTAGAACGGGATGTCGTCGTCGACGGTGGACCGGCCGCCGACCACCGCGAACGGGTCAGCGGCCTGCACGATCGAGCGCAGTGTGCCCGACGGCGCGTCGCCGGCCTCCGACGAGCGGGTGGCCCAGGCCGGGAACGGGAACTCCAGACACAGCGGGACCGGGATGTCCGGCTGGTTGACGAACATCGTGCCCGGCTTGGCCAGCAGCACCCGCTGCCGCTGCACCGCCGGTAGGAAGCCGTACTCCGGCCGGGACGCCTCGGCCGGGTCGAGCCGGCCGACCACCCGGACCGCCGAGTTGGTGACGATCCGCCGCTCCACCTCACTGGCGGTCTGCTGGGCGCCGATCAGGATCACCCCGAGCGAGCGGCCCCGCTCGGCGATGTCGAGCAGCACCTCCTTGATCGGTGACGACCCGTCCCGGGGGGCGTACTTGTTGAGCTCGTCGAGCACGACGAACAGCAACGGCTTGGCGGTGCCGGCCCGCTCTTTGCGCTCGAACTCGCCCTTGAGGGTCACGCCGACCACGAACCGCTGTGCCCGGTCCGGCAGGTTGTGCAGGTCGACGACGGTGACCTGGGCGCTCTCGGCGGTGTTGATCTGGTGTGGGCGGCGGGCGGTCAGATCGCCGCGAATCAGCCGGGCCAGGTCGCGTTTGCTGCTGATCAGCCGACGGGCGAAGGCGTTCACCGTGCCCATGCCGACCGCCGAGCCGGCCCACGCCGCCCGGGTCTCCTCGTCGCCGAGCTGGTCGACGATGTGGTCGACCAGATCCCCGTACGAGCCGATCCGTCGGCCGTCGATGCTGATGCCGCCGTCGGCCGGCTGCGCGTGCCGGTGCAGGTACGCGGTGACCGCGTGCACCACCATCGTGTACTGCTGGCGTTCGTCGTCGGCGTCGGCGAACACGTACGGCAGCAGTCGCTGGTCGCAGAACTCGGCGACCGTCCAGTAGAAGCTGTCCACGCCGGTGAGCCGGCTGGTCACGTCGGGGGTGCCGGAGGCGTCGCCGGCGCGCGGCGGGGCGTATACCCGTACGTCCGGGAAGGCGCCGGCGGGCAGGCCGAGCTTGGCGTACGCGGCGGTCGTCGCCTCGTCGAGCCGGACGTTGGGGTGGTCGAGGAAGAGCAGGTCCTCGCCCTTGACGTTGAAGATCAGCGCCTTGGCGTTGACCGCGTCGCCGCCGAGAGTGCCGGAGCGGAACACCGAGTAGAGCAGAAACGTCGCGAAGCTGGTCTTGGTCGCGACGCCGGAGATGCCGGAGATGGACACGTGTGCGCCGCGCTGGCCGTCGAGGAAGTCGGCGTTGAGGTAGACCGGCACCCCGTCGCGGCCGGTGCCCATCGGGATCCGGCGCTCCATCCGGTCGAAGTGCAGGGCGCGGGCGCGGGCGTCGCCTTCGGCTCGCCACACCGGGGCGCCCGGCTCCGGCGGTACGTAGATCTCCGGATCGACCCGGGTGGCGGTGATCTCGGCGGCCTCCTGCACCTGGGCGGGCAGGGTGCCGTCGGCGATGGCGAACACGTCGGAGTCGAACTGCGCCCCTTCGTGGCGGGCCCGGACCTGGGTGACCACCCCGGCGATGGTCACCGGCTCGGCGCCCGGCAGCTCGCGGCGGGTCACCACGACGTCGTCCAGTTGCAGATAGCTGCCGGTGCCGACCGCGGTCCAGAACTGCAGTGGGGTGGCGTCGGCGGTACCCAGCACCCGGCCCACCGGCGCACCCTCCGGTGTCGTGTCACTCATAGTGATGGACTGGTCGCTGAAGTCCGGTTGCGTCATGCCCACGGGTTGCATCCTGCCCCACGGGTACGACCAGCGCGGCATCCGACTCGGCGCGGCCGGCTGAATTTGCCGACGGTGGGTTTCGGTCGACCCGATCCGTTGCCCTCAGGTGATCATGCCTGACTCACGGTGACTATCCTGTGGTGGTCGGGTCGGGCCGGGTGTAGCGGAGCAGCAGCGTGCCGTCGTCGGCGGCCAGCACCTGGCCCAGCCGTAGCTGCCGTACCGGGCTTGCCGGACCCGCACTGATCCGGCCGGCACCGGCACCGGCGAGCAGTGGGGAGACCGTCAGGCAGAGTTCGTCGACCAGGTCGGCGGCGGTCAGCGAACCGAGCAGCATCGGACCACCCTCGCAGAGCAGCCGACGGTGACCACGGGCGCGTAGCTGGCTCAGCCCGGCGGTCAGATCGAGGGTGCGCTCGCCGGCCGGGACGATCTCCGCGACCCGGGCCAGTCGACGTCGCCGTTCGGTCGGCGCGTCGGTCGTGGTGAGCACGATCGGCCGCGTCGGTGCGTCGGCCAGGGCCGGTTGGTCCGGGTCGAGATCGAGCGAGGCGGAGACGACGACCAGGGTGGGATGGGTGGGTAGGCCGTGCTGCCGGCGCCAGCGGCGGCGCCGGTCGTCCAGCCGCAACGCCCGGTACTGCTCCTGACGCAGGGTGCCGGCACCGACCAGCAGCGCGTCGCAGAGCATCCGCAGGACGCCGAAGACCCGTTTGTCCGCGCGTCCGGACAACCCGGCGGACCGGCCGGCCACCGCGACCGCCCCGTCCACGCTGGTCACGAAGTTCACCCTGAGCTGGTCGTGAGGAGCGACGGCATACGCCTCGATCAGGGCCGGGTCGTCCAGCGCGGACCCGGCCGGCGGTGGCCCGAATCGGCGGACCGGCGAGTCCGGGGCAGGCCTGTCCGGGGTCGGCGCGTCCGGGGCCGGTGGCTGGTCGGTCATTCGCCGGCCGGACCGGTGACCGGTGGAGTCGGAGCGGGGGTACGGTGCTGACAGTCGCACCAGTTACCACCCCGACACCCATCGTGCTGGCCTCTCCGGCACGCAGTGCAGATCATGGGTTCGAGCCTAGGTCAGAGAAAGGGCGGCCATGCCCCGTCAGATCTTCCACCTGCTGGTCACCCTGTCCGACATCGCGCCGCCGGTGTGGCGCCGCGTCCAGGTTCCGGGCGGGTACACGCTCGACCGGGTGCACCGGGTGATTCAGCACGCGATGGGCTGGCGCGACTGCCACCTGCACTCGTTCGAGATCAACGGAGCGCAGTACGGCGAGCCGGATCCGGCCGGGGAGCTGCTGTTGCGTGACGAACTGGACACCCGGTTGGACGCCGTGGTCACCAAGGGGGCCCGGTTCCGCTACACGTACGACTTCGGCGACTGGTGGGAGCACGACGTCGTCGTCGAGGACGTCACCGCGCCCGAACCGGACATGCGCTATCCGCTCTGTGCCGACGGGGACCAGGCTTGCCCCCCGGAGGACGTCGGTGGCGCCTTCGGGTACACCGAGTTCCGGGCCGCGGTGGCCGACCCGGCCCACCCGCGTCACGCCGAGATGGCCGATTGGGTGGGTGCGACGTTCGACCGGTTCGGGTTCGACCCGGCGCGGGTCACCACCCTGCTGCGCCGGCTGACCTGACCGCTCCGGCCGGCCTGACCGACCCGAAGCTGACCCGAGAGCACCCGGGAATTGGCAGTAACGAAATGGGAACGCTCCCATCGGCCCCTTGACACCTCCGAAACCTCCCGGCAATCTCATGGGAGCGCTCCCGGCCGGGGTGAGTGAGATCCACGTCACTTGCTTGACCAACCGCGGAGCGTGGTCGTGCAGTGCCCGCTCCCCGGCGACGAACCCCTTTCGTCAACGCAAGTTCCCGTTGTCGCGGCGGACACCACACGGTCACCCCCCACCACAGAAAGCGACCTTGAGAGGGGTCAGGATGAGCGTCACGCTCCGGCGGTACGCCGCGGTCGCACTCGCCTCCGCTGTCATGTTGACGGCCACGGCCTGCGGCTCCGACGACGCCGATTCAGATCCGGACGGCCCGATCACCCTGGTCGTCGACATCTTCGGCGACGCAGGCTTCGGATACGACGAGTTGATCGAGCAGTACGAGGCCGACAACCCGAACGTCACCGTTCAGCAGCGAGGCATCGGCCTCGGCCTCGGCGACTACAACACCCGACTCACCCAGCAGATCACCGCCGGCTCCGGTGCCGGGGACGTGGTGGCGATCGAAGAGGGCACGATTTCGCAGTTCTTCGCCCAGGCCGACAAGTTCGTCGACCTCGGTGAGCACGGCGCCAACGAACTCGAGGGCAACTTCCTGCCGTGGAAGTGGGAAGCCGGCGTGCTGCCCGACGGCAAGGTGCTCGGGCTCGGCACCGACGTCGGCGGGATGGCCCTGTGCTACCGCTCGGACCTGTTCGAGGCGGCGGGTCTGCCGACCGACCGGGATGAGGTCGGCGCGCTCTGGTCAAGCTGGGACGACTTCATCACGGTCGGGCAGGAGTTCAAGGAGGCCACGCCGGACAAGGCGTTCGTCGACTCGGCGACCAGTTTCTACAACCTGGTGCTGAGCCAGATCGCCGGCGAGGGCACCGGGTACACCTACTACGACACTGAGAACCAGTTCGTCATGGAGAGCAACCCGGACGTGAAGGCCGCGTTCGACCTCACCACCGACATGATCGAGGCTGGGCTGTCGAACAACCTGCAGTCGTTCTCCAACGAGTGGAACGCCGGCTTCAAGAACGCCACCTTCGCCACCATCGCCTGCCCGGCCTGGATGACCGGTGTCATCGAGGGTCAGGCCGGCCCGGAGGCCGCCGGCAAGTGGGACATCGCCACGGCGCCGGGCAACGGCGGCAACTGGGGCGGTTCGTTCCTGGCGGTGCCGACCTCCAGCAAGTACCAGGCCGCCGCCGCCGAGTTGGTCAAGTACCTGACCAGCCCGGATGGCCACATCGCCGCCTTCGAGGCGGTCGGCAACCTGCCGTCGTCGCCGCAGGCGCTGGCCGACCCGAAGGTCGCCGAGGCGGTCAACGAGTACTTCTCCGACGCCCCGACCGGCGAGATCTTCGCCGCCGGTGCCAGTGAGCTCAAGCCGGTCTACCTCGGCCCGAAGAACCAGGCGGTCCGTACCGCAGTGGAGAACGCGCTGCGGGCGGTCGAGCAGGGCCAGTCGCCGGAAGAGGGGTGGCAGGACGCCATCACGAACGGCACGGCCGCCGGCCGGTAGCGCGGTGTCACAACCCGGGTGAGAGATGGCGCCGGCAGGACCTGCCGGCGCCATCTCTCCCGCCGCGTCGCGGTGCCAGCGGCGCGTTGACCTCCCTGGCCGACGTCGGCCGGCCGCCGTACAACTGAAGGACTTTCCCGATGAGCCTGGAGCTAGACACCCCCGCGTCGGCGCAGCCACGCGGCCACCGGGCGGGTCCGGCCGGCGGTGGGGCGGCCCGGCGCCGCTCGCTGACCCGACTGGACCTCAAACTCTCCCCCTACCTCTACGTCCTGCCGTTCTTCGTGATCTTCGCGATCTTCGGCGTCTATCCGATCGTCTACACCGTCTGGATCGCGCTGACCGACCGGTCTCCGCTCAACGCCGAAATCAGCTTCGTCGGCCTGGACAACTTCGTCCGGCTGATCACCGACGATCCGCAGTTCTGGAACGCCGTCTACAACACGTTCGGCATGTTCCTGATGTCCACCGTTCCGCAGTTGCTGATCGCGCTGATGCTGGCCAACGCGCTGAACCGGCGGATCAAGGGACAGACGTTTTTCCGGCTGGCCATCGCCATGCCGATCATCACCTCGACCGCGGTCGTCGCCTTGATCTTCTCGATGATCTACGCGCGGGACTTCGGCCTGGTCAACTGGCTGCTGTCGCTGTTCGGCGTCGAGCCGATCGACTTCCGGGCGAGCAAGCTCGGGTCCTGGTTCGCCATCTCCACCATGGTCGACTGGCGGTGGATCGGCTACAACGCGCTGATCTACCTGGCCGCGATGCAGGCGATCTCGAAGGACATGTACGAGGCCGCCGCCCTCGACGGCGCGTCGCGGACCCGCCAGTTCTGGTCGATCACCGTGCCGCAGCTGCGACCCACCATCATCTTTACCCTGATCATCTCGACGATCGGCGGACTGCAGCTGTTCACCGAGCCGCTGCTGTTCACCAGCGGACCCGGCGGCATCTCCGGCGGTTCCCAGGGTCAGTTCCAGACGATCACCATGTACCTGCTCGACGTCATGAACCAGCGGTTCCAGTGGGGCTACGCAGGCGCCGTGTCGCTGCTGCTCTTCCTGCTCATCGCGTTCATGTCGCTGGTCAACTATCTGCTGGCCCGCCGGATCAGCTCGGACAAGTGAGGCGCGATGACCACCGCAACCCTGCAACCCGTGGCCAACAAGCCCAAGCGAGGCAAGGGCCCGTCGTCGACCTCGGAGCGGCTGTTCAAGGCGAGCCCGTTGACCTGGTTCGGCCTGATCCTGGGCGTGCTCCTGTCGTTCTTCCCGTTCTACTGGATGATCGTCATCGCGTCGCGGACCAACGACGCCGCCAACGCCTGGCCGCCGCCGTTCCTGCCCGGCGGCAACCTCGGTGAGAACATCGGCCGGGTGCTGGCCAACCAGGACGCCAACATTCTCAAAGGGCTGATGAACTCGGTCCTGGTATCCGGCACCATCACCGTGGCGACGGTCTTCTTCGGCTCGCTCGCCGGCTTCGCCTTCGCCAAACTGCGTTTCCGGGGCAAGAACGCGCTGCTGCTCATCGTGCTCGCCTCGATGATGATTCCGATCCAGCTCGGCGTGCTCCCGCTCTACATTCTGATGTCCGAACTCGGCTGGCTGAACCGCATGCCGTCGGTGATCGTGCCGTTCCTGATCGGCGGCTTCGGGATCTTCATGATGCGGCAGTACGCCGAACAGGCGGTGCCCAACGAGTTGATTGAGGCGGCCCGGGTGGACGGCTGCTCCACCTGGCGGATCTTCTGGCACGTGGTCGTGCCGGCGCTGCGCCCGGCGGCGGCGGTGCTCGGTCTGCTGACCTTCATGGAGCAGTGGAACCAGTTCTTCTGGCCGTTCGTGGTCCTCGCCGACCCGACCAACCCGACGGTGCAGATCTCCCTGCGTAGCCTGAACTCGGCGTACTTCGCCGACAATTCCCAGATTTTTGCGGGGACGCTGATCGCGACACTCCCGCTGTTCGTTGTTTTCATCCTCTTCGGCCGCCAAATCATCGGCGGCATCATGGAAGGCGCCGTCAAGTCGTGACCAAAGCAGCAAGTCCGCAGACCGCCGAGTTCCGCGAAGGCTCCGGGCAGCTACTCTTTCCACCCGGGTTCCTCTGGGGTGCCGCCACCGCGGCCTACCAGATCGAGGGCGCAGCGAACGTCGACGGCCGTAAGCCGTCCATCTGGGACACCTTCAGTCACACGCCGGGGAAGGTGCTCGGCGGGGACAGCGGTGATGTGGCCTGCGACCACTACCACCGTTACCGCGAGGACGTCGGGCTGATGGCCGAGCTCGGCCTCAAGTCGTACCGGTTCTCGGTGTCCTGGCCACGGGTGCAGCCCGACGGGTCCGGCGCGGCCAACCAGGCCGGGCTGGACTTCTACCGTCGGCTGGTCGACGAGCTGCTAGCCCAGGGCATCGAGCCGTGGCTGACCCTATACCACTGGGATCTGCCGCAGCCGCTGGAGGATGCCGGCGGGTGGCCGGCCCGGGACACCGCGGCCCGGTTCGCCGACTACGCGGAGTTGGTGCATGGGGCGCTGGGTGACCGGGTGCGGTATTGGACCACGCTGAACGAGCCTTGGTGCTCGTCCTTTCTGGGGTACGGCTCGGGCGTGCACGCCCCTGGGATCACCGACGGTGCCGACTCGGTTCGGGCCGCCCACCACCTGATGCTCGGCCACGGTCTGGCGGTGCAGGCGATGCGCGCGGCCCGGCCGGACCACGACTTCGGCGTCACGCTCAACCTGTACGCCGTGTCGCCGGAGACGGACTCGGCGGTTGACGTCGACGCGGCCCGGCGCATCGACGGTCTGGCCAACCGGATCTTCCTCGACCCGATCCTGCTCGGGCGGTATCCGCAGGACGTGGTGGCGGACTTGGAACCGGTGACCGATCTGGCCCATGTCCGCGAGGGTGACCTGGACGTCATCGCCACCCCGCTGAACGTGCTCGGCATCAACTACTACAGCCGGCACGTGGTCAGCGGCGCGCCGGCGCCCGACACGGCCGACGAACCGTCCTGCTGGCCGGGGAGCGAGCGGATCCGATTTGTCACGCGCGGACTCCCAGTGACCGACATGGGGTGGGAGGTCGACGCCCCCGGCCTGGTGGAGGTGCTGCGCCGGGTCAACGGCGAGTACCCTGAGGTGCCGATCTACATCACAGAGAACGGCTCGGCCTACGTTGACGACGTCGTCAACGACAAAGTCGATGATCCGGACAGGTTGGCCTATTTCGACGCTCACCTGCGTGCCTGTCACGAGGCAATCTCCCACGGAGTGCCGGTGCGGGGCTACTTCGCGTGGTCTTTGATGGATAATTTTGAATGGGCTTGGGGCTATTCGAAGCGCTTCGGCATGATCCATGTCGACTACGACACCCAGCTTCGGATCCCCAAGTCGAGCGCCAGGTGGTACGCCGATGTGATCCGACGTAACGGTCTGGCCGCACAATAGGCGTGGTCAGCCAGCAATAACGGGCCGCGAGGCGCCGGTTCCCCGCCGGAACCGGCGCCGACGGCCCAGGGTCGGAGGAACAGACGATGACAACCCAGCGCACCCGGTCACTCGGGCGGCCCACCCTCGACGCGGTCGCCGCGCGTGCCGGGGTCGGTCGGGGCACGGTGTCCCGTGTCGTCAACGGTTCGCCGCAGGTCAGCCCCGAAGCGCGGGCGGCGGTGCAGCAGGCAATCGCCGAGCTGGGGTACGTGCCGAACCGGGCGGCCCGGGCCCTGGTCACCCAACGGACCGACTCCGTCGCGCTGGTGGTCTCCGAATCCGAGGAGCGGGTCTTCGGTGAACCCTTCTTCGCCGGGATCGTCCGGGGTATCAGCTCCGGGCTGCTCGACACCCCGATGCAGCTCTGGCTGGCGATGGCCCAGTCATCCGCCGAACGGGAGCGGGTCGAGCACCATCTGACCAACCAGCATGTCGACGGTGTACTGCTGCTGTCACTGCACGACGCGGATCCACTGCCGACGCTGCTCGAACAGCGCGGTCTGCCGAGCGTGCTGGGCGGCCGGCCGGCTCGGATGCTGCACCCGGACGCGCGTCCGGCCTACTTCGTTGACGTCGACAACGCCGGTGGCGCCCGGTTGGCTGTCGAGTACCTGCTGGCCGGTGGCCGGCGGCGGGTCGCCACCATCGCCGGCCCGCAGGACATGGGGGTCGGCGTCGCCCGGTTGACCGGCTACCACGAGGCGATCCGGCACAGCGGCCCGGACGGTGGCGAGTCCCTGGTGGCCTACGGCGACTTCAGCGAGGGCAGCGGCACCGCGGCGATGCGCCAGCTGCTGGAGCGCCATCCCGATCTGGACGCGGTGTTCGTCGCGTCCGACCTGATGGCCTGCGGCGCCCTGCGGGCGTTGCGCGAGGCAGGCCGCCGGGTGCCCGACGATGTGGCCGTGGTCGGGTTCGAGGACGCCCCGATCGCCCGGCAGTCCGATCCGCCGTTGACCACCGTCTTCCAGCCGGTGGAGGAGATGGGCCGGCAGATGGCCCGACTGCTGCTGTCCCGGATCCGGCACGATGAGCTGCAGGTCCCGTACGTCCTGCTGGAGACCCACATGGTCGCCCGCGACTCGGCCTGACCGCGACTCGGCCGGCCGGTGAAGTTCATTCGAACGGGTGATGGTGCAGCGTGTCCAACCCTGTACTCCAGGGGTTTTCCTGCCGAGTCATGTCATCGCAACAGGGATGAAATGGTCATCGGGCAGGCTGGTTGTCGACCGGGGGAGGGGCCGGCCTGGCTACGGGAGGACTGACATGTTGCTGAGGGTTCGCGTGACCCTGCCGGACCGGCCCGGTGCACTCGGCCAGGTGGCCCGCACACTCGGTGTCGCGGGCGCCGACATCGTCCAGGTGACCGTCCTGGAGCGGCTGGGTGGTCGGGCGGTGGACGACTTCACCGTGGTGTGGCCGGGTGCGGCCCGGGTGGACCGGCTGCTCGCTGGCCTGGCCGCGATTCCCGGAGTCCAGGTCGACGGCGTCTGGCGGGCGATCGGCACTCCGGTGACCGGAGGTCAGGACGCCGAACTGCTCGCCCAGGTCGCCGCCAACCCGGTTGACGGCCTGGCCACGCTGGTCGACGCCGTACCGGGGCTGCTGGCAGCCGACTGGGCGGCCGCAGCCGTGGTGCCGGCCGACTGGGCGATCCGCAGCGCGTCCCGGCCGCCAGCCGGTGCCGCCACGGCGCAGTCCGCCGGGCCGGCTCCGACGCCCGGCGCGGAGTCGCGGTTCGACGGTGGTCAACTGCCCGACGACGACTTCATGACCGGCCTGACCGTGCCGGTGGACGAGTCTCCTACGGGCGGCGAACCGGCCGTCGCCTACGCGAGTTGGCGCGCGCCGGTGCCGCTGCGACTGCCTGAGGTCACGCCACTGCGCGCCCGGCCGATGGACGGCCCGGACGGGGTGCGGTACGCATCGGTGCCGTTCGGCCGGGCCGGCCTGGTGCTGATCGTGTCCCGGGTCGACGGGGACGGTCTGCCGGCAGCCGCGTTCCACGTCACCGAGGTGGACCGGACAGCGCAGCTGGTCCGGGCGGCGACGGTGATCCTGGGCGACCGGTTGGATCTGGTGACCGTTGACCCGGTCACCGCCAGACGGTGAGACGCAGGTCGCAGACGGCACCGCGAGAAGTCACCGCCGGGCAACCTGAGGGAAACAGCGCGGCGGCAAGGTAGGAAGCGGGCGCAGTGCGGCGCTGACCAAGCGGGCACCGAGCACCTGGGGAGAGGAGCAGCCATGGCGCTGTGGCGGATCAGAGCGACGGTCGACGACCGGCCGGGCTACCTGGCCGTGCTGACCGCCAGCCTGGCCTTGCGCGCGGTCAACATCCTCGCCGTCCAGGTGCACACCACCGAGGCCGGGGCGGTCGACGATTTTCTCGTTGACGCGCCCGACTCGATGACCGAAAAGGATCTCGTCGCGACGGTGGAGCGTGGCCGGGGCCGCGACGCCTGGGCCATCCGGGCCGAGGCTCGGGGGCTGGCCGACCAGCCCGCCCGGGCGCTCGCCCTGGCCAACCGGCTGGTCCGCGATCCGGAGGCGCTCGGTGACGTGCTGCGTACCCTGCTCGGTGCCGGCTCGGTGACCTGGCGGCCGGCACCAGCTTCGCAGGTGGCTGCCCGGTCGACGGACACGATGCGGCTGCCGGATCCGGCCGGCGGCTGCTACGACGTCGTCCGGCGGGAGCCGAGCTTCACCCCTGCTGAATTCGCCCGAGCGCAGGCTCTGGTCGAGCTGGCGGCGGCGGTCAACCGACGGACCGGCGATCAGGTGACGCTGATGATGCCGGACGGTGCCGAGTTGCTGCTGCGGCCGGCGGTCTCCGACGATCTCAACGCGCTGCACGCGATGGTGGTCCGGTGCTCGCCGGAGAGTCGCACGCCCGGTCTTCTCGGCCGACCGTCCGAGGTCATCACCGCCCGGCTGCGGCGGATGCTGGAACAGCCCCGAGGGGTGCTGCTCGTCGCGGTCGACCCCAACGCGGCGGCGGACCGGATCGTCGGTGCCGGGCAGTTGATCGTCGAGGGCGCCCTCGGCGAGGTCGGACTGCTGGTCGAGGACGGGTGGCGCCGGCGTGGGGTCGGTACAGCGCTGCTGCGCAGGCTGGCCGGTCACGCCGGTCGGATCGGGCAGGCGGCGTTGGTTGCACACATCGCCGCGGATGATCTCGGCATGCTGCGTACCCTGGCCCGGCTGCACCGGCCGGGTCCGGCCGAGCGCGACGGGGAGATGATGAGCGTCACGGTGCCGTTGGTCGATCGGCCGGTCGACATTTCGGCACCGACTCCCGCCACCACGACCTAGGCGGTTGCCCCGACGTCCCGGTCCTGGTGCGGGTCCGGTGCGTTGGACGCGAGGTCCGGGTGGCACGGCGGGGTCTCCTCCTGTAGGACGGCAGGAGGAGACCCCGCACCTTTGTGTGCGCCGGTTGGTCGCGGTTGCGGGCTTCCCAAAGCCGGGCCGGGGCGGTTTAATCATCGGTACGCGTAATGATCGCTCCCTGTCGATGGGAGCGCTCCCATGGCGCCGGTGCTGGCTGGCATCGTGACCCTTGTGAACCATCAGCCGAGAACCATTGACCGCCATCTACCGGCTGGCCCGCACCCCACCGGCGGGCCGGCCGCTGACCGCCGCGACAGCGCGACCGACACGAGGTGAGGGGCGGATGCGCCCACATCCGCCCCTCGGCGTCCTCCACGACGCGCTACCGCGCGCGGCTCCACGGACAGGAGTGAGTGTAGTGCGCGCAGACAATCGGCCGGCCGGCCGGACACGTTGGCGACGCAGGCTGGCGGCCAGCGGCATGGCCATCCTGCTCAGCGCCGCAGCCGCGACAGCCGCGGTTCCCCGACCCGGTGCCGCAGCGGCCCCACCGTTCAACTACGGAGAGGCGCTGCAGAAGTCGCTGCTGTTCTACGAGGCGCAGCAGTCCGGCCCGCTGCCGCAGTGGAACCGGGTCTCCTGGCGGGCGGACTCAGCACTCGACGACGGGGCGGACGTCGGCCTCGACCTCACCGGCGGCTGGTACGACGCCGGGGACCACGTCAAGTTCGGGTTTCCGATGGCCTTCACCACCACCATGCTCGCCTGGGGCGCGGTCGACTACCGGGCCGGCTACGCCAGCTCCGGGCAGCTGTCGCACCTGTTGAACAATCTGCGGTACGTCAACGACTACTTGATCAAGGCGCATCCGTCGCCCAACGTGCTCTACGGCCAGGTCGGCAAGGGCGACGACGACCACAAATGGTGGGGTCCGGCCGAGGTGATGCCGATGGCGCGTCCGGCGTACCGCATCGACGCGACCTGTGGCGGCTCGGACCTGGCGGCCGAGACGGCGGCCGCGATGGCCGCGTCGTCGATGGTCTTCCGGCCGACCGATCCGGCGTACGCAGACACCCTGGTCGGTCACGCCCGGCAGCTCTACACCTTCGCCGACACCGTGCGTAAGGCGTACCACGAGTGCATCACCGACGCGACCAGCTTCTACCGGTCATGGAGTGGATACCAGGACGAACTGGTCTGGGGCGCCATCTGGCTGCACCGGGCCACCGGCGAGGGGTCCTACCTGGCCAAGGCTGAAGCCGAGTACGACAACCTGGGCACCGAACCGCAGACCGACACCCGGGCCTACAAGTGGACCCTCGCCTGGGACAACAAGCAGTTCGGCGCGTACGTGCTGCTGGCCAACCTGACCGGGAAGCAGAAGTACGTCGACGACGCCAACCGGTGGCTGGACTACTGGACCGTCGGCGTCAACGGAGAGAAGGTGCGTACCTCACCGGGCGGGATGGCGGTCCTCGACACCTGGGGCGCGCTGCGTTACGCCGCGAACACCGCCTTCGCCGCGCTGGTCTACAGCGACAACATCACCGACCCGACCCGCCGAACCCGCTACCACGACTTCGCCGTCCGGCAGATCGATTACGCGCTCGGCGACAACCCACGCAACTCCAGCTACGTCATCGGATTCGGGGCGAATCCGCCGCGAAACCCGCACCACCGCACCGCGCACGGCTCCTGGTGGGACAGCATGCAGGTGCCCGAGGAGACCCGGCACGTGCTGTACGGGGCGTTGGTCGGCGGCCCGTCCGCGCCGGACGACGCCTACACCGACCGCCGCGACGACTACGTGATGAACGAGGTGGCCACCGACTATAATGCCGGCTTCACCTCCGCGCTGGTCCGGCTGCACCAGGAGTACGGCGGCACTCCGCTGTCGGACTTCCCGAAGCCGGAGACGCCGGACATCGACGAGATCTCCATCGAGACGACCGTTATGCAGAACGAGACCCGGTCGACCGGGGTCAAGGTGATGATCTACAACAAGTCGGCCTTCCCCGCCCGGGCGTTGACCGGCGCGACGTTCCGGTACTACTTCGTCCGCGATGGTGCGGGTGCGCTGGAGGTGAGCAGCCCGTACAGCCAAGGGTGTCCGAAACCCACCGAGGCCCGGCAGCACTCGGGTGACCTGTGGTATGTCGAGGTCGACTGCTCCGGCCACACCATCGCGCCGGCCGGTCAGTCGGCGCACCGGATGGAGGTGCAGTTGAAGATCGGGGTGGCCGAGGGCGGCACCTGGGATCCCGCGAACGACCCGTCCTACCAGGCGGCCACCGGGCCGAACCGGGCGGTCCCGCTGTACGAGTCCGGCACGCTGATCTGGGGACAGGTGCCGGACGCACCGTCACCGACCCCGACCCCGTCGGTCTCGCCGACCCCGACCCCGACCCCGTCGGTCCCGCCGACCCCGACCCCGACCCCGACCCCGTCGGTCCCGCCGACCCCGACCCCGACTCCCACCCCGACCGGGTCACCGTCGCCCACTCCGACCGGCGGCCCGCCGGTGCTTGGCTGCCGGGTCGACTACACCACCAACGACTGGTCCACCGGATTCACCGGATCGGTGATGATCACCAACACCGGTGCGTCGACGATCGACGGGTGGACACTGCGGTTCGCGTTCCCGGGCAGCCAGCAGGTGACGCAGGGCTGGTCGGCCAGCTGGTCGCAGAGCGGCAACCAGGTCAGTGCCGGCAACGCGGCTTGGAACGGCAGGCTGGCACCCGGCGCGAGCACCAGCATCGGCTTCAACGGCACCCACTCCGGCAGCAACCCCCGGCCGACCTCGTTCACGGTGAACGGCCTGGCCTGCACGGCCGGATAATTTCGGCTGATTGACCTGCGGTGACCGGCCTCGGCCGTGGCCGGGCCGGTCACCGCGATCGGGCCGGTGACAGCCGATAGAGGCCGTACGATAAGACCGATATGCCGTCCAGTTCGTGTCCCGGAACCGACCGGTCGGCCCGTTCCCCGGTGCGATCGTGACGGCGGCCGGCGACCCGCGCGGCCTGCTCCGTGGCGAGCAGGCACCGCGGCGCGCCACCTTCCTGGAGCTGTATTTCGACCTAGCCTTCGTGGTCGCACTCGCCCTGCTGCTGATGACGGCGGCGCTACCGGCAGCGTTCGAGAACTGTGCGACCATCTTCGTCGGCGCGTACCTGACCATCCACCTGGGCCGCGGCCTGTTCTTCTTCGCACTGCACGACCAGATGGCCCGGCAGCGCGCGGTGCGGATCTGGGGCTGGTTCGCCGTCTCGGCGGTACCCTGGCTGGCCGGTGTCCTGGTCGACGAGACCGCCCGGGTGGCGCTCTGGAGCGTCGGGCTGGCTACGCCACCTTTCAACCGGCCCCTCGGCTGCCTGCACCACTGCCTGGCCACAGGCCAGCCCTACGACCTTGAGAAGCCCTTCCCCACGATCGGCATGCCGGCGCTCGCCGCTACGGGTTGACGCTGACACGCTAACCCTTATGGACACCGCCAACGATTGGTATGCCTGGCACAGCCCTTACACCGACCCCGGCTCACCCCTGGCACGCCGGCTGAAGCTGGTCCAGCAGCACATCGCTGCATGGCTCGATGAACGACCTGGCGAAGCGGTGTCCGTGGTCAGCATGTGCGCCGGCCAAGGTCACGACATTCTCACCGTGCTGGCGTCGCGCCAGGACGCCAGAAGAGTCAGCGCCACGCTCATCGAGTACGATCCGCGCAACGTCGCCGCGGCCCGGACCCGAGCAATCGCCGAGAGCCTCGACACGGTGGCCGTCGCGCAGGCCGACGCCGGTGACCTCGCCTCATACCGGCAGGCGGTGCCCGCCGACCTGGTCATCATGGCGGGCGTCCTGGGCAACGTCAGCGACGCCGACGCCCACGCCACCGTTCACGCGCTGCCGCAGCTCTGCGCTGCCGATGCCACGGTGATCTGGACCAGGACACGACGTGCCCCCGACCTGACACCGGCGGTCCGAAGGTGGCTGGCCGACGCAGGGTTCTGCGAACGGGCGTTCACTGCTCCCGACGACGTGCTGTTCTCCGTCGGCGTTCATCGCTTCACCGGCACCCCGCAGCCGCTGGAGACCGGCAAGATCTTCCAGTTCATCACCTGACGGCGAACCGACGACTTGACGCTTTCGGAGATCAAAGGTCTTTTGATCGTCCCCACCCGGGGACGGCTCGGTCGCCCGGCTCGGTATGACTGAATGCCCCTGTCGTGCGCATGATCCGGGGGGTGTTGTCGCCGGGCCGGGTGGCGTCGGCGGACCGCTGATAGGGACCCGGCACCCCGTCGTGGGGTAGGTCTCTCCGTGACGTGGATGCCGGCAGTCCGGCGCTGGGACCAGCGGCTGAGCCAGGTCATCGCGGTGAGGAGGCGAGCTGTGCACGACGGGTTCGGCGTCTTTATCAACGGCCATACCAGCCCCAACCGGCGGACGAATCCCGCCTCGCTGCTTGACACAACCCATAGGGACCCCTCGGATCAGCCCGGCGTTGTACGCGGCGACGTAGTTGGTGTCGAACCGGGGATCTTTGTAGCTGGTGCCCTCGGTGGCCTTGATGTAGGCGAACTCGATGCCGCTGTTGCGCACGCTGGTCCAGTCGATCGAGCCCTGTCAGTGCGAGACGTTCGATGCCCGGGGTGGTCGCCGCCTGCGCCGGTGCCGTGGTGCCGGCGACCAGCGCGGCGGTGGTCAGGACCAGCGTCAGGCCGGTGGCCAGCAGCCGGCGGGGGTGCCGCGGCGGCCAGTGGCGTTGCCGGTACGGGTGGGCGGGTGCGCGCTGACGGTCGTTGCCATCGTCTGTTCCTCCTCGCGGGTCGATCCGGCGGTCAGCCGGCGCAGTAGACGAGCCGGTTCGGGCTGCCGGCCCCGGGGCCGGTGACGACACCGGTGGTGGCGTTGCGGATCAGGTAGTCGCCGACCTGCGCGGCACTCCACGAGGGGTTCCTGGCGGCGACCAGTGCCGCGCAGCCGGTGACGTGCGCGGTCGCCATCGAGCTGCCGCTGAGCACCCGGATCGCGGAGTTGTCGGTGTGCCATACCGAAGTGATGCTCGCACCGGGGGCGAACAGGTCCAGGCAGGAGCCGTAGCTGGCCGAGCTCATTCTGGCGTCGGTGATCGTCGTGCCGGCGACGGTCAGTGCCTCTGGCACCCGGGCCGGGGAGGTGTTGCACGCGCTGGTGTTGGAGCCACCGGCCGCCACCGCGTACGTGACGCCGGATCGGATCGAGTTGACGACTGCGGCGTCCAGCGTGGTGCTGGCGCCGCCGCCGATCGACATGTTGGCGACGGCTGGTTTGATCGCGTTGGCGGTCACCCAGTCGATTCCGGCGATGACCCCGGAGATCGACCCCGAGCCGCTGCAGCTGAGTACCCGTACCGGCACCAGCTGGACTGCCTTCGCGACGCCGTACGCCCTGCCGCCGATCGTTCCCGCGACGTGGGTGCCGTGGCCGTTGCAGTCGTCGGCCGGACCACCGTCGATCACGTCGAAGCCGGTGCTGACCCGGCCGGAGAAGTCGCTGTGGGTCCGGTGAATTCCGGTGTCGATGACGTAGGCGTGCACGTTGGGTGCGGTGGTGCGGTAGGCGTAGCGGTTGTCCAGCGGCAGGTTGCGCTGGTCGATCCGGTCCAGCCCCCAGGACGGCGGATTCAGCTGGACGCCGGCGGTCAACGGCGCGACGGTGTGATCCTGCTCGACGTGGGCGACGGCCGGGTGGGCGGCCAGCCGACGGGCGGCGGTGGCGCTCATCCGGGCCGTGAAGCCCTCGATGGCGGTGTCGAACACGTGCTGCACGGTGGCGCCGTACCGGTCGGCGAGCCGCCAGGCCGTTGACGCGGTCGCCGCGTCGTCGTCCAGCACCACGATGTAGCTGTCCGGGATGGCGGTGGCGCCACCGGCCCGGCGGATCTCGCCGAGTGGTCCGGCGGCCTGGGCCGCTGCCGGCCAGCTGACCAGCGCCAGCAGCGTGGTCAGCCCGGCGGTGAGAGTCTTCCGGGTTGCGGAAATGGTCACAGGACTTCCCCTTCGACAGGTCTGACCCGCCCCGTCAACGACGGCAGGGCGAGCTTCACTCCACTCCCTTGCTGGAAGTAGTTTTCCAGATACTCATCATCATGGATATCTAGTTGACGTTATGGTGCCGTTCGGGTGCGTGGCGCGGCGGGCCGGGGTCGGCGGCTGCCGCGCTGCGGCGCGTCTTCGCCGCCCGCCGGTCCGGCTGCTGTTCACTGTGTAGCGACGCATCGGGCGAGGAGGACGGGCATGGCCGATCAGGACGGTGCCGCTGCGGCCGACGCCGACGCGGGCTCCGCCGATGTCGGACGGGACGGCGACACCACCGCGCGGGCCCGGCGAGGGGTCCGCGACTGGGTCCGCGCCGCCGCACGGCGTTCCGGGGCACGACTGAGCGACGCCACCCCGTACGGCATCCTCGCCTTCCTCGCCGCCTCGGCGCTGGCGCCGATCGCCGCCGGGATCGGCTCCGGCGGGCTGCTCGCCGCCGTCGTCGGGCAGCTCGGCCAGATCGGTGGCGGCTACCTGACCGACGTGCTGGTCGACACCGCCGAACGGATGCGCGGCCGGCGGGCCACCGAGGCACAGTGGCGTGACGCGCTGGCCGAGGAACTGCTGGCCCGACTCGCCGACGAAGGGGAACAGTCCCAGGCGATCCGCGCCGAACTCGGTGAGCTGCTGCGGGGCATCGACGCGGTCGAGGTGGCGCTGGCCGCCGCGGCCGAGACCGACGCGCAGCTGCGCGACGACCTCGCCGCCACGTTCCAGGCCCTCGGCCACGACGTCGGCGCGCTGCGGTGGATGCTGACCGACGTCCACCGCGTGCTCGGGGAGGTCCGCCGCGAACTGGCGAAACGCAGCCATGAGCAGCGCGTCGAGATGGACCGGGTACGCCGGCAACTGCTCACCATCACCCAGCTGAGCAGCCGGGTGCAGGCACCCGCCGAACCGCAGGCCGACTCGGACCGGCCAGAGCCCGGCTCGGCCGCGACCGACGACCCGGTGTGCCCGTTTCCCGGCCTGGCCGCCTTCGAACCGGAGGACGCGCCCTGGTTCCACGGCCGGCAGGAGCAGACCGAGCAGGTACTCAGCCGCCTCGCCGAGCAGGCGGTGGGTGGTCCGCCGCTGATCGTCACCGGGGTCTCCGGGGCCGGCAAGTCGTCGGTACTGCGCGCCGGGGTGCTGCCGGCGATCGCCGCCGGTTCGCTCGGCCCGGCGGACCGGTGGCCGTGGCTGCTGATGACCCCGGGCGCCCGGCCGTTGGACGAGCTGGTCGACCGTACGCTCGTCGCCGCCGGAGCGGACGCCGCGGACCTGCCGGCAGCGCGGGTGCACGCGGCCCCGGAGCTGTTCGGTGCGCTCGCCGCCCGGGCCGCGCCCGCTGACGGCCGGCTGGTGATCGTGGTGGACCAGTTCGAGGAGCTGTTCACCGAGTGCGCCGACCCGGCCCACCGGCTGGCCTTCGTGACCGCGCTGGCCGCCGCCGCGCCGGCCGTCGTGGTGATCGCGGTCCGCGCCGACTTCTACGCCGACTGCGCTGAACTGCCGCCGCTGGCCCACGCGTTGGCCGCCGGGCATCTGGTCCTCGGTCGGATGGACGCCGACCAACTGCGCCGCGCGGTGACCGAGCCGGCGGCGCGGGCCGGCCTGGAGATCGAAACCGGGCTGGTCGAGCTGTTGCTCGCCGACCTGAACGCGACAGCACGGGCCGGCTACGACCCAGGGGCGCTGCCCCTGCTCGGTCACGCCCTGCGGGCGACCTGGCAGCGGCGCGACGGGCGACGGCTGACCGTGGCCGGCTACCGGGGCACCGGCGGAATCCGCCGCGCCGTCGCCGAGTCGGCCGAGCGGATCCACCTCGACCTGGATCCCGCCGGCCGCGCCGCGCTGCGGACCGCGATGCTGCGCCTGGTCACCGTCACCGACACCGGGGCGGTGGCCCGCCGTCGCGACGCCAGCCGGCTGTTCGACGCCGACCTGCTGTCCCGGCTGGTCCGGGCCCGGCTGGTCACCGTCGCCGCCGACACCGTCGAAATCAGTCACGAGGCGCTGCTGACCAACTGGCCGCGCCTGGACAGCTGGCTCGCGGAGGCGAGGGACGAACTGATCCGGCGGCAGCGACTGGCCGTCGCAGCCGAAGACTGGCAGACCGCCGGCCGCGACCCCGACCTGCTGTTGCGCGGCACCCGGCTGGCGCTGGTGCGTGACCAGGTGGACCGCAACGACCTGTCCGCGACGGAGGTCGACTTCCTGTCCGCGAGCGTGGCTGCCGCCGAGGCCGCCGAACTGGCCCGGCTGCGCGGCGTACGGCGGCTGCGCCGGCTGGCCGTGGGCCTCGCGGCGGCGTTGCTGCTCGCCGTGGCCGGCGGGCTGGTCGCGGTGAACCGGCAGGCCGCCGCCGAGGACCAACGCCGGCAGGCGATCTCCCGACAACTAGCCGCCGAGTCGCAGATCGCCGCGGCCGCCGACAACGACCTGCTCGCCGTCGGCAGGGCGCTGGACGCCTGGGACCAGGCACCCACCGTCGAGGCGTACGGTGCGCTGCTGTCTGCGCAGGCGGCGGGGACGATCGGGCCGCTGGGCAGCGAGCCCGGCGGGCTGTCCACCGCGGTCAACCCGGACGGCACGGTGGTGGCGGTGGGACATCAGGACGGTCTGGTCCGGCTCTGGGACGTCGCCACCCTGCGCCAGCGCGATGTCGATCTCCGGCACGCCGCCGACGCCGGCGTGATGTCACTGGCCTTCTCACCGGACGGCCGGTTCCTCGCCTCCGGTTCGTTCAGTAGGGACGGTGTCCGGATCTGGGAGGTGTCGACCGGTCAGTTGCGGTACACCCTGCCGGCGGTCGGCGCGCTCGGCTGGCTGCCCACCGGTGCCACGGTCGTTGCCGGACGACTCGGCACCGACCTGTCACCCGAGTTGCAGGTCGGCGGCTGGTCGGCGAACACCGGCGAACTGCAGTGGTCGCTGCCGACCGGGATGCTCGGCTACGACCTGACCATCAACGCCGACGGTACGCTGCTGGCCGTCGCGAACCCCACCGACGGTGACGTCCAGGTCTGGCAGTTGCCCGACCGGGCCCTGATCCGCAGCCTGCCCGCCGCCCAACAGGTGGCCTTCGGCCCGGACGACGTGCTGGTGACCAGCGGACCCGACGGGACGTTGAGCAGCTGGTCGGTGTCGTCCGGCGAACGTACCGCCCTGCAGACGGGGCCGTTTCGCGCCGCGGTGCCGCTCGCCGTCACCCCGGACGGCTCGCTGCTTACCACCGGCGGGTGGCGTACCAGCCGGATCGACAGTTGGGCGTTGACCACCGGGGTGGTCTCCTCGGGCTTCACCGGCTACGCCGGCCGGGTCGTCGCCGACGTGGCGGTGGCCGCCGACGGCCGGACCATCGCCGTCACCGGGCCGGACGCCCCGACGGTGCTGTTCCGGCGCAGCGGGGTGCTGCTGCGGCATCCGGAATCGGTCCAGTTCGTCGCGGTCGACCCGGCAGCGGACCGGGTCGTCACCGCCGCCGGCGACGACGTGGTACGGATCTGGGATCTGGGCACCCGTGCTGTGCGGGCCAGCGTCCGCGCGTCGGACACCGTCACCGGGGTCGCGGTCGCCGGTGACGGCACGTTCGCGGTCAGCACCACCGGCAGTGGCGTGCTGCGCTACACCGTCGCCGGTGAACTGGTCGGGCACGACACCGCCGCCGGGCGGGACGGCTGGACAACCAGGCACCCGGCGTACTCCCCGGACGGCCAGCTGCTCGCCGTCGCCGTGCTCGACCCGGCCGGCGAGGACAGCGGGGTGCTGGTCTGGCGGCTCGACCGGGACGTCGAACCGACTTTCCTGCCGACCGGTGGTGCGGTGAACGCCCTGGGCTTCGGCGCCGACGGGACCACGCTGTTGGCGACCGCCAACCACGGTGTGGTGAGCGGCGACGAGACGGTGGTGCGGGCCGAGCTGAGATCCTGGCACACCGCCGACCTGTCCGGCAGGGACCGGGCAGTCATCGCGGACCTTCAACTGACCGACCTCGCGGTCAGCCCGGACGGACACCTGGTCGCGGTGGCCCGCAGCAACGGTCAGGTCGAGCTGCGCACCGTCGCCGGACTGGACTTGGTCGGCACAGTGGACACACCCACCACCAGGCTGTCTGCGGTGGCCTTCAGCCCGGACGGCGAGCAGCTGGTCACCACCGCCGTAAGCGACGACCTGGTCCGGGCGTGGCAAACCGACAGCGGCGAGTTGACGGCGGTGCTCGTCGGACACGTCGACAACGTCAACGCGATCGCGTTCACCCGCGACGGGCTGCTGGTCAGCGGTTCGACCGACACCTCGGCCCAGGTGTGGGACCTCGACCCGGGCCGGGTCGTGGCCCGGCTCTGCGACGTGGCGACCCCAGCTGCCCGCGCGGTCGGCGGCGAGCCGCCGCGTCGGTGCCGCTGACGGGTGCGGCCAGGCCGCCGCCGGTCAGGCCGGCCGGGTGGCACAGCAGGGCGGGTCAGCTCGGCCGGACCTCGCCGTGTTCGACGCACCGCGCCGACCAACCGGCCGGTAGCACCTGTACCTTCATCCGTCGCCGGCACCTGGTACAGAAGCGGGGTGGCTCCCAGGCCCGCGCCGCGGCGCAGTCATCGTGGTTGCCGGTGCTGGTCCCGGTACCACACCGGTCGCACCAGATCGCCTGCACGCCCGGCCGCTCAGATCGTCGCAGACAGCGCCTTGACCGGCATCTTAAGGTCGTCCAGCAGCGCCAGATCCTCTGTCGCCGGGCGGCCCAGAGTAGTCAGGTAGTTGCCGACGATCACCGCGTTGATGCCGCCGAGCAGCCCGTCCCGGGTGCCTAGATCACCGAGCGTGATTTCCCGGCCGCCGGCGTACCGCAGAATTGTTCGTGGCATCGCCAGCCGGAAGCCGGCGATGGCGCGTAACGCGTCGCGGGCCTCGACCACCGGTCGGTCACCCAGCGGAGTGCCGGGCCGTGGGTTGAGGAAGTTCAGCGGCACCTCGTGCGGGTCCAGCGCGGCCAGCTGCGCGGCGAACTCGGCCCGCTGCTCGATCGTCTCGCCCAGCCCGAGGATGCCGCCGCAGCACACCTCCATGCCGGAGTCTCGCACCATCCGCAGCGTCTCCCACCGCTCCTCGAAGCTGTGCGTGGTCACCACATTCGGAAAGTAGGAGCGGCAGGTCTCCAGGTTGTGGTTGTACCGGTGCACCCCCATGTCGACCAGTTCGTCGACCTGCTCCTGGGTCAGCATCCCGAGCGACGCCGCGACCTGGATGTCCACCTCGGCCCGGATCGCGGCGACACCCTCGCGCATCTGCCGCATCAGCCGTGCGTCCGGCCCCCGCACCGCCGCCACGATGCAGAACTCGGTGGCCCCGGTCGCCGCCGTCTGCTTCGCCGCCTCGACCAGTGACGGGATGTCCAGCCACACCGCCCGTACCGGTGAGGCGAACAGGCCGGACTGGGAGCAGAAGTGGCAGTCCTCTGGACAGCCGCCGGTCTTGAGCGAAACGATTCCCTCCACCTCGACCTCCGGCCCGCACCAGCGCGTCCGCACCTCGTGGGCGAGTTGCAGCGCGGCCGGGACCCGGTCGTCGGGCAGCCGGAGCACAGCGAGGACCCCGGCCTCGTCGAGGCCGACGCCACGCTCCAGGACTTGGGCGCGGGCTAGGTCGAGGATGTCGGACATGTGCGTACCCTACAAGGCGGCGCGAACGACGAGGGGGACCCGTGGCGGACTGGTTGGACGGCCTGCGGCGGCGGGCCGAGCTGCGGGTCAAGGCCGGGCTGGCCCGCGAGCTGCGCAACCGTACCGCCGACGACCCGCTGACCGACCTGGCCGGCAACGACTACCTCGGGCTGGCCACCCGCGCCGAGGTGGTCGCCGCGGCGGCAGACGCCCTGCACCGGTACGGCCTCGGCGCGACCGGCTCGCGGCTGGTCCGTGGCTCCACCGCCGCGCACGCCGCGCTCGAGACCGATCTGGCCGACTGGCTCGGCACCGACCGCGCGCTGGTCTTCTCCTCCGGCTACCTGGCCAACCTCGGTGCGGTCCGGGCGCTGGTCCGGCCCCGTACCCTGCTGGTCTGCGACGCGCACAATCACGCCTCGCTGATCGACGGCGGCCGGCTCGCCGGCGCGCAGACCGAGGTCGTCGCGCACGCCGACCCGGCTGCCGTGGACGCGGTGCTGACCGCCCACCCCGGGCGGCCCGCGGTGGTCGTCACCGAGTCGGTCTTCTCCGTCGACGGCGACCCGGCGCCGCTGGCCGCGCTGCACGCGGTCGTCCGCCGGCACGGTGCGCTGCTGCTGGTCGACGACGCACACGCGCTCGGTGTCATCGGGCCGGCCGGTGCCGGCGGCGTTGCCGCCGCCGGGCTCGCCGGCCAACCCGACGTGGTGGTCACCGCGACCCTGTCCAAGGCGCTCGGCGGTGCCGGGGGAGTGCTGGCCGGGCCGCAGCCGCTGATTCGGCACGTGGTCGACACCGGGCGTACGTTCATTTTCGACACCGCGCTCGCCCCGGCGGTCGCCGCCGGGGTACACGCAGCACTGACGCTGGCCCGCGACGGGGCGCGGCTGCGGGTCGAACTGACCGACCGGGTCGCCGCCGCCGTGGGCCGGTTCACCGGTGCCGGTCTGGACCTCGGCGGGCCTCCGGCCGGCGGGGTGGTGTCGCTCGGCGCGCCCGGGCCGGAGACCGCGCTCGCCTGGGCGCGGGACTGCCGCGACCGAGGGGTTGCGGTCGGCTGCTTCCGGCCACCGTCCACCCCGGACCAGCGGGCCCGGCTGCGGATCACGGTCAACGTCGGGATCCCCCGGGCCGACTTCGACCGGGCGCTCGACGTGATCGTGGAGTGTGCGCCGTGACCGGCTGGCACGGTGCGGTGGTCGTCACCGGCACCGACACCGGCGTCGGCAAGACCGTGGTGACCGCGGCGGTCGCCGCCGCCGCCCAGGCCGCCGGCCTGCGGGTGGCGATGGTCAAACCAGGTCAGACCGGCACGGTGACCGGCGAGCCGTCGGACGCCGACGTGGTGACCCGGCTGGCCGACCCGGCCACCGTGCGCACCATCGCCAGCTACCCGGAGCCGCTGGCCCCGTTGGCCGCCGCCCGGGTCGCCGCGGCCGAGCCGCTGGAGCTGTACGCGGCCGTCGACGCGGTACGCGAGGAGGCCGACAAGCACGACCTGGTGCTCGTCGAAGGGGCCGGCGGGCTGCTGGTGCCGATGGGCCTGCGACCGTCCGGCGAGCCGTGGACCATCGCCGACCTGGCGGTGTCGCTCGGCGCGCCGGCGGTGGTGGTGTCCCGGGCCGGGCTGGGCACCCTCAACCACACCACGTTGACCCTGGAGGCGCTGGACCGCCGGGCGGTCCCCGCCGGCGTGGTGCTCGGCGCCTGGCCGGCCGAGCCCGAACTGGTGCACTGGGCGAACCTGAGTGAACTGGTCCCGACCATGGTCGGCGCGGTGCCCGATGGCGCCGGCACCCTCGAACCCGGGGTGTTCCGCCGCTCCGCGCCCGGCTGGCTGACCCCGGCGCTGTACGGCGTACTGGACGACTGGCGGGCGTGGGCGGACGAGACCAGCTGACCGCCCGACCTCTGTGCAGGGCCAACCTGCGGCAGCCGGGCCGGCGCTGGTCAGTCGGCCACGGCGGAGCCCGGCCGTCGGATCACCAGCGCGTCCGGCATCCGGAATGACAGGTTGTCCGGTGACCACGGCGCCCGGACCACCTCGGCACCGGTGAGCAGCGGCACCGCCTGCTCGACCACCACCGCCGTCTCCATCCTGGCCAGCTGTGCCCCCACGCAGCGGTGCGCCCCCGCGCCGAAGGCCAGGTGCCGGCGGGAACCCGGCTGACCGGGGACGAACTGGTCGGTCCGCGCCACCACGGCCGAATCCCGGCCGGCCGCCGCCAGCCAGAGCACGACGCTCGACCCAGCGGGCGCCGGCACGCCCGCCACCGTCGTGTCGAGCGCCGTCCGCCGCCGCCAGGTGACGATCGGCGGCACCAGTCGCAGTCCCTCCTCGACCACATCGTCGACGTTGATCGATCCGTCGGTGAGCCCGGCGAGTACTGCCGGCTCGCCGGCCAGCCGGTGCAGCAGCAGCGTCAGGAACTGCGAGGTGGTCTCCTGTCCGGCGACCAGCAGGAAGAACAGCGCGCCGACCACCGAATCGGTCGGCTGACCGGCCTCGCGCAGCGACTTCGCCAGCCCGCCGCCGGTCACCGCGAAGTCGCGCAGCACGGTGTGGAACCGGCCCACCGTGTGGGCCAGCTCGTGCTGTCGGTCAGCGTCCACCGGGGCCCAGAACAGCTCCAGCGCTGCGCGAACGAACCGCTTCACCGTGTCGGTCGCGGCCGGCGGCAACTCGACCAGCCGGGCCAGCACCAGCAGCGGCAGGTCGGCGGCCAGCCCGGCGTACAGGTCGACCCGGCCGCCGGCGGCCAGCTTCGCGGCCAGCCCGGCCACCCGCTCGCTGACCAGCCCGGCCAGCCAGTCCCGCTGACCGGCGACCCGGGTCGGGTGCAGCGCCTCGGCGACCACCGCCCGGATCGCCGGATGGCTCGCGGTGCCGTTGTTCGCCAGCGTCGGCGGCAGCCGGAAGCCGTACGAGGCCAGCACCCGCAGCGCGGCCACCGGCACCGGGGTGACCGCGTCCAGGGCGTTGTCCGGCCGGAAGGTCGCCGGATCGGCGAGCACCTGACGGACCAGGGCGTGTCGGGTCACCAGCAGATGCGGGGCACCGGTGTGGTCGGCGACGCGGACCACCGGCGGCCACCGGTCGTCAAGCCTCTCCCAGTTGCGGAACAGCACCCGGTCACGCTAGCGCCCGCCCCGGCCGGCGTACCGGCGGGCGCAGCTGCCAGACCCGGGCACGCCGTACCCGGACGCTCTCCAGCGCCGGCGGCACCGGCACCTGGTAGTCGGCCAGCTCGGTGAACCGCTCCCGGGGCAGGTACGCCCGGTCCGGGTCACCGACCAGCACCCGGGCCCCGTCGGCGGCGGCACCCAGCAGGAAGCGCAGCATCCGCGCGGCCATCGCCTCGCTGTAGAACACGTCACCGGCCAGCACCACCTGCGCGTCGCCGTGATCGCCGTCGAGCAGGTCGGCGACGGTGACGTCCAGCCGTACCTGGTTCGCGGCGGCGTTGAGCCCGGCGGCGGCACCGGCAACCGGGTCCACGTCGACCGCGCGTACCGTCGCCGCTCCGGCCCTGGCCGCCGCGATAGCGACCAGCCCGGAGCCGCTGGCCAGGTCGAGCACCCGCAGGCCGGCGACGGTCTGCGGATGGTCCAGCAGGAACCGGGCCAACGCCTGACCGCCGGCCCAGGGGAACGCCCAGAATGGCGGTGGTTGTTCGCTGCGGAACTCACCCTCGGCCAGCTCCCACAGGCCGATCGGCTCGGCCGCCTGATAGAGCCGCAGTTCCGGCACGTAGGTAACCGGGGCGAGCCGGGCGTGGGCACGGACGAAGGTCGACAGCTCGGCGCTTGACAGATCAGTGGTCACCATCCGGATTGTGCCGGCCGGTCCGGCGAGCGCTGGTCGCGGCCAGCGGTTACCGGTTCACCACAGGTGGTGAATTAACCCGTTTCAGTTCGCACTGGGTGAGAAGAACGGACCCTGTCCGGTCCAGCGGTACGGCCGTACTGTGGCCAGTGGACACGGTACGGATGCCGGGTGGCAACCCGGAGAAGGTGGTGAGCTGGGTGGGGCGAATCGCGGTCCGGGTCGGGGTCGGGCTGGCCGCAGTGGCCGGACTGATGCTGACCGCGGCGACACCGGCGTTCGCCCAGGCCGGCTACCGGGCGCAGGTCACCGAGCTGCCGGACGAGGCGGTCGCGGGTGCCGGGACAGTCGAGATGACCGTGGTGGTCAGCCGGAACCTCGGCGGCGAGTGCGAGAAGGTCCGCTGGTCGTTGGTGCTGCGCTCGGACGGTGTCGGCCTCGACGAGATCCGGGCTGCCCGGGTCGAGCAGGGCACGGCGTTCGCGGTCGACGTGCAGACCGACGGTGACGACGCGCGGCTGACCGACGTGCAGCTCGATCCCGGCATCCTCTGCGCCGACCGCACGGTCACCGCGCAGTACCAGTTCAGCTTCGCCGACGACGCCGAGGGCAAGGTGACCTTCACCGTCGAGGCGTACGACGAGAACACACAGCTGCTGGCCGACACCGCGGCGACCCTGCCGGTGGTCGGCGAGCCGGGTGGCTCGGATCCCGAGCCGTCCGAACCGGCCGAGGAGCCGGTGGACAGCCAACCCGGGGCCGAAGTGCCGGGCGGCGACGCACCGGCCGGTGTCGGCGGTGGCGGACCGCAGCCGGTGGACGCGATCCCGGCCGGCGATGCCTCCGGTATCCCGGTCGCCTGGTTCATCGCCGGTGGCGCGATGGTCTTCGTCGGCTTCGGTTTGCTGCTGCGGGTCCGGGCCCGGCTGATGCGCGGCCTCGCCGACCCCGACGACGCGGTGCCGGCCGTCGCCGGTGCCGGTGTGGGTGCCAAGGCACCCCCGTTCGGCGGCTGGAGCCCGTCGAGTCGGGCCGGCCGGAGAGGTCGCTTCGGCTTAGGCCGGCAGACCGACCCGGGCGGCCGCCGCCGACCAGGCTTCGGCGCCGGCCGCCGTGGGCAGATACGTTCGTAACCGGCGACCGCGTCGGATCAACGCCCGCAGCTCGGCGAGCCCGCCCCGGACGGTGCCGGCGGCTCGGGCCTGCACCACGACGTTGCCGAGCGCGGTCGCCTCGACCGGGCCGGCGACCACCGGTAGCCGGCAGGCGTCCGCGGTGAGCTGGCAGAGCAGTTCGTTGCGGGCCCCGCCGCCGACCAGATGCACCACGGTCACCTCGTGGTCGGCGAGTTCGGCCGCCTGACGTACCGCCGACCGGTGGGCGAGGGCGAGGCTGTCGACGACGCAGCGGACCACGGCGGCGGGCGAGTCCGGCACCGGCTGACCGGTGTCCGCGCACGCCCGGGCCAGCCGGGCCGGCATGTCACCGGGTGGCAGGAACACCGGGTCGTCCGGGTTGACCACCGCGGCGAGCGGCGGCTGGCGGGCGGCCTGCGTGAGTACCGCCGCCAGCTCCACCGGCCGGCCCCGCTCCCGCCAGTGCCGTAGGCATTCCTGCAGCAGCCAGAGACCCATCACGTTACGCAGATACCGTACGGTGCCGTCGATGCCGGCCTCGTTGCTGAAATTCGCCGCCCGGCTGGCCGTCGACAGCACCGGTGCGGCCAGTTCGAGCCCGACCAGCGACCAGGTGCCGCACGAGATGAACGCGAACGATCCGTCCACCGCCGGTACGGCGACCACCGCCGACGCGGTGTCGTGCGAGCCGACCGTGGTCACCGGCACCGGCCGGTCGGCGCCGATCGCGGACCGTACCTGACGACGCAGTTCGCCGGCCGGCTCACCCGGCCGGCGCAGCGGGCCGAAGAGCCGCTGCGGGATGCCGGCGTCGGCGATCACGTCTGTCGCCCAGCGGCGGGTGTGCACGTCGAGCAGCTGGGTGGTGGAGGCGTTGGTGACCTCGGTGCCGGCCTGCCCGGTCAGCCAGTAGGCGAGCAGGTCGGGGATCATCAGCAGCCGGTCGGCGGCCGCCAGCGTCGGCGTGTCGGCGGCCGCGACCAGCTGGAACAGTGTGTTGAACGGTAGTTGCTGCACGCCGGTGGTCCGGTAAAGCCGGTCGGCACCGAGCCGGGCGACCACCCGGTCGGCGACCCCGTCGGTGCGCCGGTCGCGGTAGTGCACCGGGTTGGCGAGCAGATCACCCCCGCTGTCCAACAGCCCGTAGTCGACCGCCCACGAATCGACGCCGATGCTCATCAGATCGGCCCGGCCGGCCACCGCTGCCCGCAACCCGGTCACGGTCTGCGAGTACAGCCGCAGTACGTCCCAGTACAGGGTGCCGGCCACCTGCACCGCGTCGTTGTCGAACCGGTGCACCTCGGTCAGCGTGACACCGTCCGGGTCGACCTCGCCGAGCATCACCCGGCCGCTGGCCGCGCCGAGATCGACGGCGGCCACCGCCGCCCGGTCGGTGGTCACCGGAGGAAGGCAGCGGGTACGCCGGCGTCGACCGGCAGGTGGGTGCCGGTGGTGTGGGAGAGGTCGTCGGTGGCCAGCACGAAGACGGCGTTCGCCACGTGCTCCGGCAGCACCTCACGCTTCAACAGCGTGCGGCGGGCGTAGAACGCGCCCAGCTCCGCCTCGGGTACGCCGTACATGGCGGCCCGCTGGGCACCCCAGCCGGCGGCGAAGATCCCCGAGCCACGGACCACGCCATCCGGGTTGACGCCGTTCACCCGGATGCCGTGTGCGCCCAGTTCGGCGGCGAGCAGCCGCACCTGGTGCGCCTGATCCGCCTTTGCCGCGCCGTACGCGACGTTCTCCGGCCCGGCGAACACCGAGTTCTTGCTGACCACGTAGATGATATCGCCGCCGATACCCTGGTCGACCATGATCCGGGCGGCGGCCCGGGACACCAGGAACGACCCGCGTGCCATCACCCGGTGCTGCCGGTCCCAGTCGTCGTCGGTGGTTTCCAGCAGCGGCCGGGACAGCGACAACCCGGCGTTGTTGACGACCAGGTCGACCCCACCGAAGACCAGCGCGGCACGGGCCAGTGCCGCCTCGACCGCATTGGCGTCGGTGACATCCACGGTGACCGCGACCGCCCGGTCCGGCCCGCCGATCCTGCCGGCCACCTCGGCGGCGGCCGCGCCGTCGCGGTCGGCGACGACCACGCTGGCGCCCTCGCCGGCCAACCGGCGGGCGGTGGCCGCGCCGATGCCCGACCCGCCGCCGGTGACCAGCGCGACCCGTCCAGCCAACGGCCGGGACGCCGGCAGCCGGCGCAGCTTCGCCTCTTCCAACGCCCAGTATTCGATGCGGAACTTTTCCGCCTCGTCGATTGGCGTGTACATCGATACCGCCTCGGCACCGCGCATCGCCTCGATCGCGTTGCGGTAGTACTCGCCGGCGATCCGGGCCGTCGCGGCGTCCCGCCCGTAGCTGAACATGCCGACCCCCGGCACCAGCACGATCGTCGGATCGGCACCGCGCATCGGCGGCGAGTCCGGTCCGGCGTGCCGTTGGTAGTAGGCCCGGTAGGCGTCCCGGTACCGCTGGTGCAGCTCACCGAGCCGGTCGCGGACCTCGGCCAGCGGGGTGTCCGCCGGCAGGTCCAGCAGCAGAGGCCGGACCCGGGTCCGGAGGAAGTGGTCCGGGCAGGAGGTACCGAGCTCGGCCAGCCGGGGGAGCGCCCTACGGGACAGGAAGTCCAGCACCACCGAGTCGTCGCTGAACTGGCCGACCTGCCGGCCGTCGGTGCTGACCAGGCCACGGATCAGCGGGGCGAGCGCGGCGGCGCGGGCGGCCCGTTGGTCGGCGGCGAGCGCCGCGTACCCGTCCCGGACCGGCCCGAACGGCTCCGGCCGGCCGTGTTCGGCCAGGAACCGGTCGATGCTGGAGATGATCTCCATTGACCGGGCTTCGCACTCGTCGCTGGTCGCCCCCCACGCGGTGATCCCGTGCCCGCCGAGGATCACGCCGATCGCCTGCGGATTGTCCCGGGCAAGTGCGGCGATGTCGACGCCCAACTGGAAGCCGGGCCGCCGCCACGGCACCCACAGCACCCGGTCGCCGAAGCAGCGCCGGGTCAGCTCGGGCCCGTCGGCCGCCGTGGCGAAGGCCAGCCCGGCCTCCGGGTGCAGGTGGTCGACGTGGGCGGCGTCGATCAGGCCGTGCATCGCGGTGTCGATCGACGGGGCCGCGCCGCCCCGACCGTGCAGGCAGTAGTCGAGCGCCGGCACCATCTCGTCCTCACGTCGCGGCCCGACCGGCTTGCCGTGTCGCCGGCCCAGGTAGCGTCCGGCCAGCTCGTGCAGGCGGTCGACCCGCAGCACCGCCAGCCCGGCGTCGGTCAACGTGCCGATGTCGCCGCCGGAACCCTTGACCCACATCAGCTCGACCGGGTCGCCGGTAACCGGGTCGTCGGCGGTGGCCTTGACGGAGATGTTGCCGCCACCGTAGTTCGTGGTCCGCCGGTCAGCGCCCAGCCGGTGGCCGCGGGCCAGCAGCGCGGCGACCTCGGGATGCCCGGCGGTCTGTGGCTGTCGGTCGATCTGTGGCTGTCCGGCCATGTCAGGCCCCCCAACCGGCCGGCTGGCCGTCGGCCCGTTCGGCGACGATCCGTTCGGCGTACCCGCTGCGGGCGTAGGCGGCCATCGGATCCGGGTCCAGCCCCTGCTCGGCGCGTAGCTCGCGGAGCAACGGCCGTACGTCGGTGTGATAGGCGTCCATCAGCACGGCGTTGGCGCCCAGCACGTCCCCGGTGGACTGCGCGACGGCCAGTGCCGCCGTGTCGACCAGCAGCGCCTTGGCGGTGGCCTCCTGGACGTTGAGGACGGACCGGATCTGGCCGGGGATCTTCGGCTCGATGTTGTGGCACTGGTCGAGCATGAAGTTGATGCCGCTGGCCGGCCGCAGCGCGTCCGCCGAGACGATCTCGAACATGATCCGGAAGAGCTGGAACGGGTCGGCGGCGCCGACCATTAGATCGTCGTCGGCGTAGAACCGGGAGTTGAAGTCGAAGGCGCCGAGCCGCCCGGCCCGCAGCAGGAATGCCACGATGAACTCGATGTTGGTGCCCGGGGCGTGGTGGCCGGTGTCGATCACCACCTGGGCCCGCTCGCCGAGTCGCAGGCAGTGCGCGTACGCGGTGCCCCAGTCCGGCACGTCGGTGGTGTAGAAGGCCGGCTCGAACAGCTTGTACTCCAGCAGCAGCCGCTGATGCTCGCCGAGCCGGGCGTAGGTGACGTCGAGCGCCTCGGCGAGCCGGTCCTGCCGGACACGAATACTGTCCTGGCCCGGGTAGTTGGTGCCGTCGGCGAACCACAGCTTCAGGTCGGTCGACCCGGTGGCGTCCATCACGTCGACACAGTCGAGCAGGTGAGCGACGGCCTTGCGCCGGATCCGGGGGTCGGGATTGGTGACGCTGCCGAGGCGGTAGTCGTCGTCGGAGAAGACGTTGGCGTTGATGGTGCCGATCCGTACCCCCAGGTCGGCGGCGTGCCGGGCGAGCTGGGCGTAGTCGTCGACCCGGTCCCACGGGATGTGCAGTGAGACCGTGGGGGCGATGCCGGTGACCGCGTGCACCTGGGCCGCGTCGGCGATCTTCTCCTCGGGGGTACGGGGCACCCCGGGCTGGCCGAACACCTTGAACCGGGTGCCCGAGTTGCCGTACGCCCAGGACGGCACCTCAATTCGCTGTTCCCGGAGCGCGTCCTTGATCCGGCGGATCATATCACTCGTTTCTGGTACGAAGTCGGGTCTTCTGCCGGTCGTGGCGGCTGGGCTGGCAGCGGCCGGCCCAGCCGCGGCGATCGGGCATCGCCAGGGCGCGGGCCGTCGAGCGCGGCGAGTTGCTCGTCGAGGTCGAAGATCTCCTCGAGCAGGACGAAACCCTCGTCGGGGCGCCGGCCGCCCAGTTCGGTGAAGAACGGTGCCATCTCGGCCTGCCACCGGGCGTTGACCTCGGTGCGGGCCATCGCCGCCTGCGCGGCGGCCAGATCGTCAGCCCGGACATGGCCGACCAGCAGGCCGTCGGGGTGCAGGAAGAGTGCGTAGTCATGCCAGCCGGCGGCGCGCAGTGCATGCAGCATCTCCGGCCAGACGGCCGCGTGCCGGGCCCGGTACTCAGCCAGTCGATCCGGTCGGACCCGCAGCACGAAGCAGTACCGCCGCACCGGCACCTCCCGGATGAACCGTTTCAACAGCCGACCCAAACATACGAGCGACCAAACCGGGCTGTCAAGGTCGTGGATCAGCCGCCCAATCGGGTGCCGCGAGTATCCTGACTGGACTCGCGGACCACCAGCTCCGGCTCGAAGACCACCTGGCGGTGGCGGTGCGAGTCCGGGCTGGCCGCCTCCTCCAGCAGCAGAGCCGCCGCGGTCTGCCCGAGCCGCTGCCGGGGCTGGCGTACCGAGGACAGCGGCACCGCCGCCGCCGCGGCGAACTCGATGTCGTCGTAGCCGACCAGCGCGATGTCCTCGGGTACCCGTACCTGCTGACGAGTCAGCCCCTGCAGGACCCCGAGGGCCAGCAGGTCGTTGGCGCAGAACACGGCGGTCACCCGGGAGGTGCGGGGCACACCGAGCATTCGTGCGGCGGCGTCCCGCCCGGCGGCCACCGTCAGGCTCGGCGTATCGAACCGGCGCAGCTGCCGTTCGTCGAGTCCGGCCTCGGTCAGCGCCCGGAGCGCCCCGGCGTACCGGTCCCGGACCTGTTCCAGATGCCCGGGCCCGCCGACGTACGCGATCCGTCGGTGCCCGGCGTCGATCAGATGACGCAGGGCCAGCTCGCCGCCGAGCCGGTCGTCGACCGAGACCGAGCAGAGGTCCGGCCGGCGGGACCGCCGGTCCAGCAGAATCACCAGTACGCCGCGATCGCGCAGCCGCAGCAGCCGGTCGCTGGCGTCGTCGACCGGGGTGATCAGCACCCCCTGCACCCGCTGCTCCTCCAGAAGGTCCAGGTAGGCGCTCTCCTTGCCGGCGTCGCCGTCGCTGTTGCAGAAGATCACCGGCATGCCGGCACCGCTGGTGGCGTCCTCGACGCCCCGGGCCACGTCGGTGAAGAACGGGTTGGCCACGTCCAGCACCACCAGGCCCAACGTGCGGCCCCGGCCCCGGCGTAGTTGTCGGGCCGCGTCGTTGGGGACGAAGCCGAGTTCGTTGATCGCGGCGAGCACCCGGGACCGGGTGCCGACCGCGACGATGTCCGGCCGGTTGAGCACGTTCGACACCGTGCCGACGGAGACGCCGGCCCGCGAGGCGACGTCCCGGATGCTGATCCCTGCTCCCGGCACCCAGGCCTCCTTCTCCGTGGGCGGCGCGCGGTCACCGGTGGTAGGTCCGGGCCGCTCCCGGGGCGATTATCCGCCTACCGGTCGTCGCCGGACAGTGGCAGGTCGGCCGGACGCCGGTTGCCGTAACCACCGGTCCCGAGCAGGCCGAGTCGCCCGCCCAGCGGGCCAAGCGGCGGTTTGAACCGTTTCGACGCGGCGACGATCAGGCCAGCTCCTCCGGCTTGCGGCCGATCTCGCGCGCCACGGCCAACCGGATCCACTCGGTGAGCTGCCGGCGGGAAACCACCCGGTCGTGCATCGCGGCCTGCACCGCCAGACCGTCGATCAGCGCGTTGATCCGCCAAGCCGCGCCCTTCGGGTCCGGACACTGGAAGGTGCCGTCGGCACACCCGGTGGCGATTACCTTGATCAGGGCCTCTTTCCAACGCAGGTCGAGGTTGCGGCACACCCGGTTCAAGGCGGGGGTACGCAGCGACTCCGACCAACCGTCGATCCATAGCGTCCACGCCTTGGACTTGCCGGTCGGGGCGTACAGCCGAATGATCTTCTTCAGTTTCTCCAGCGGCTCGGCGGACGACCGGACGACCGTGTCGAGTCGGGCCAGGTCCTGCTCGGCGGCGTACGCGAACGCCTCGGCGAGCAGCCGGTCCTTGGTGGAGAAATGGTAGAAGACCAGCGCCTGACTCACCCCGGCGGCTTCCGCCACGTCTGCGGTGCGGGTGTTGGCCAGGCCACGCTCCACGATCACCTCACAGGCGGTGCGCAGCAGCGAGTCAAGGCGTACTTCGGCCGAACGTCTTGTCACGGCGAACACGGTAACGCACTATCATCGATACGATGAGTTACCAGTCAATTTCCTGACTCAGGAAGTGGTCGGGATCGGGTAAGGCGAATCGATTTCACGGAGCCAGGTGGCTCGCGGGGTGATATAAGAACTTTGTCGGGTATCGTGCCGTGGGCGCGCCCGGGCACCCCCCGAGTTGGCACTCTCGCGACGGCTGGGCTAAAGTTCTCATCCGTTGGCAGGAACGCCCGAGGGCGGGAGGCCGGCAGAGACAAGCGGACGTAGCGCAGTTGGTAGCGCATCACCTTGCCAAGGTGAGGGTCGCGGGTTCGAGTCCCGTCGTCCGCTCGGAGATGCCACCACAGCACGTCGGGGGCAACCTCGGTGGAGTGGCCGAGAGGCGAGGCAACGGCCTGCAAAGCCGTGTACACGGGTTCAAATCCCGTCTCCACCTCGTCACAACGAGGGCGATTGGCGCAGTGGGAGCGCGCTTCCTTGACACGGAAGAGGTCACTGGTTCAAACCCAGTATCGCCCACCAGCTGTACGAGCACGTCACAGGGCCCGTTGCCGGACATCCGGTAACGGGCCCTACTGCTGTCCCGGCCCTTACCTGGAGTCGGTCCACAGGGGGAGCGGGACCGCTCTTCGGGAGTGACAGCTTCCGTTGACCCGTTGTCCTGCTCGGGTAGTGGGCGGCGCGGTCGACTCTTGCGGGAGATCGACATGGTCCCGCGCCGCCCACAGCAGGCTACTGGTCTTGAACACGGCTGATCTCGGGTCCCGGACTGGACGCGGCCTGAGTCAGGGCTCGGGCCTGGATGACTCACTTGGTGGACGCGGGGCCGAGGGGCGCGGCAGGCGTGGCGTGGTGGTAGCGCGGGTGCACGGCGGGTGGTTGTCGGAGGAGGTAGCGCAGGGCGGAGGCGGCGATCGAGGGAAGGTAGCCGACGGTGCGCCATTGTGAGTCGCCGTCGAGGTGGTGCCCGGCGGCGGTGAGCCCGGTATGGATGCCGGGGAGGTGGGCTGCGCCCCAGATCATGACGGTGTCTTCGGTGGTCGTCACGGCGGCGTCGAGGGCGAGGGCGGTGCGGGTGTCGGTGAGAACCTGGGCCACGGCCCGCATGCGGGGGTCGTGGTGGGGTCGGGGAACGGTGTTCTTCGCCGCAGAGGAGGCGATCAAGCGGGTACTGAGGGCGAAGAAGGCGTAGACGCGGCTGAGTTGCCAGACCTGCTGGTCGGGCCAGTCGAACAGGGCGCGTCGGGTGGTGAGGTAGCGGGTCATGGCGTCGGTGCCGGCCTGACGGATGACGTCAAGGTCAGTGAGATCTTTTCGCTGCCAGGTGGGGTGGTGGAGCAAGCTGGGTTGGCGTACCCAGCCGAGAGGGGCCATCCGGACGCTTTCGAGGTCGCGTAGGGCGTTGAGGTCGTCGAGGACGGCCTGCTCTGCCTGGGTGGGTTCGTCGCCGGGTGTCTCGTACTGGGCGTTCTCGTAATGGACGACGTATCCGTCTTGTTGGTAGCAGTCGATGTCGTGCAGGAGCCCTCGGTAGTAGGCGGGCTCGGCGTAGTGGTGCGTGGCGACGACGACGATTCGCTGCCCGCTGTCGGGGTGGCGGTATGAGCTGATCGGCGTCTGGAGGACGAGGCGTCGCCGGTGGCCGGTGGTGAGTCGGAGGTAGGGGATCATGCGCTGGGTGTCCTCGGTACGGGTAGGTGGGCGCGGTCGGTGGCGAGGATGGTGAGGATGTCGGACAGGGCGATGGGGTCCAGCTCGAGCACGATCTCGTCGTGTCCGGGGTCGTAGGCAACGTTGACGACCCCGACGAGGTAATGCTCACCGAGGCGGACGCTGACGGGATTGGTGCGGCGTCGGGTGAGCAGGTCGATGAACTGCTCACGATTGAGGGTTTCGCCGCGGAAGGTGGCGCTGGTCGGCATGGCTCTGTCCAAGGAATCCGTCGCGGTACCAGTGGAGGGTCGGGATTTCGTGCCAGCCGGGCCAGTCGGTGTTGATGGCGATGTGGCCGTCGCGCTGGCGCAGGACGATCTGTCCGTCGTGGACGAGGGTCGCGTCGTCTTCGGGGCTTGTGTGCATGCAGCGTGGGTAGGGCTCATTCGGGTTCGCCGGTGTGGTGGTGCAGGATGATGACGGCGGTGAGGACGAGGAGTCCGGCGGTGAGGAGCCTGCGGGCCCGGTACTTGGCGTAGGCCCAGGCCACGCTGTTACCGGCGTTGAGGATGGCAATGGCGAGCAGGATGATGCCGACCGCGACGGCGGCAGGGGTAGTCACCGGTTCGCCTTCAGCGCATCGGCGGGCGGTGCGGTGGCGGTGGTGTCGAGGCTGTACTCGGCGGCCACGTCAGCTCCCGGCGGGAGCGCGGCCGACGTGGGACAGAGCGAGGTTGCCTTTGACCACTAGGTCCGGGTGGAGCAGCAGCCGACGGAAGGCGTCGATGTCGTCGGGGGTCATGCCGGCGGCGGTGAGCCGGTCGCGGATCACCCCGGCGGTGGCGTAGGGCAGGAGGCAGCCGGGTTGCCCGCCGGTCCACGTACCGGTGTGGCCGGTCGTGTCGACGTGCAGGCCGAGGGCGCGCATCGCATGGTGCGCGCGGCGACCCCACGTCAGGTCGTTGCCGGAGCCGGTGAGCACAGCCCCGAACGCCCGGTGGTAGGCGGCGAAGAGCCGGTCGGCTTCGTCGGGGTCAGGGGCGGACAGCACGGAGCTGCGCCAGGTGGGTTCGAACTCCTCGACGATGAGCATTCCGCCGGGGGTGAGTGCGTCGACGAGTCGGGTGAGCACGGCGGTGCGCTGGTCTGCTGGTAGATGTGCCAGGAGGAGCCGGACGTGGATGAGGTCGTAGCCGTCGTCGGGCAACGGGTCGGTGACGATGTTGTGGCGGATCAGCCGGACGCGGGGGTGCCGGCGGCTCGGGGTGAGGTCGATGTCGGTGGCGGTGACGTCGCCGTGCGGGGCCATCTCGGCGAGGGTCGCGGCGATGCAGATGGCTCCGACGGCGACGACGAGGCATCGGGCGTCGGCGCGGACTCCGACCCGGCGCAGCTGCCACCGGGAGAACGGGTCGAGCATGCCGGCCAGGGCGTCGAGCATGACCGCGTTGTCGTCGCGGGTGTCAGGTGGGGCGTCGCCGAACAGGTAGGTGGACGTGGTCACAGCTGTCTCCTTCAGACATAAGGGTCACCGGGCATGGCCTGGACCCGGCGGTTCGGATGCGCGCCTGCCCGGGGGGTTAGGCGGTCGTGTGGCGGATCCACGGCGCTGCCCTGGCGCAGGCGGCGGTGAGGAGCCCGTACATCGCGGTGCTCATGGCGGCGAGGACCGTGATGGCGGCGAAGGCCATGTCGGCGCGGGTGCCGGCGTTCTGGATGACGACGCCGAGGCCGGTGAGCCCGCCGAACAACTCCGATACGACGGCGCCGATCAGGGCGAGGGGTAACGCGATCCGCAGCCCGGAGCACAGGTGCGGTAGCGCGGCCGGCAGCCGGACCTTGACGAACGTCTGCCAGCGGGAGGCGGTCAGGGATCGGGCCAGCTCGACCAGATCCGCCGGGGTGGCCGTCAGGCCGGTGGCTGTCGCGAGGGCGATCGGGAGGAAGCACATCAGCCAGACCAGGACGATCTTCGGCCCTGCGCCGAAGCCGAGGGCGATGATCAGCACCGGCACCAGGGCGGGTTTCGGTAGCACACTGAGGACCAGCAGGGTCGGGGTGAGTGCCCGCGCCAGTGGCCGGGACATGGCCAGGAGGGTGCCGAGCATGATCGCCGTGACGGCGGCGAGCGTGTAGCCGGCCATCGCTGTGGTGAGGGTGACGGCGGCGTGGTGGAACAGGTAGCCGGGCTGGTCGCGGATCACGGCGGCGACCGCGAAGGGCGGCGGCACGACATAGTCGGCTACGCCGGACACCTCGACGGCGGCCCACCAGACGGCGACCAGCCCGGCCACACCGAGAACCGGCGGGCAGGCTCCCGCGACTACCATCCACAGCCGCGCGGTGACAGCCGAGGCGAGACTCGGCGTCGGCGGCATGGGCCGGTTCATGGGACGAGGTCCGGGGCGATGATGTCCGACGGCACCAGACCAACGGGTATGGCACCTGCACCATGCAGGATCGCGATGTTGCGGGCCACCCTCGCCTCGTCGAAGTGACCGAGGCGTCCTTCTGCCGGGGTGACGTAGCCGCGCAGCGCGGTCAGTTCGGCGGTGGCGAGCTGGGCCTGCTGGCCCTGCGTCTCCGGCTGCGACGCGTACGCCTTGCCGGCCTGGTCGGGGTGGCTCATGCAGTAGTCCAGGCCGCGTAGCAGTGCCCGGTTGAATCGGCGGACTACGTCGGCGCGGTTGGTCGCGGTCGCTGTGGAGACGGCCATCGCCGAGCCGTGCAGGTCGCCGATCCAGTCGGCGAACGGCAGCACCGACAGGTTCTGCTTCGCGACGGACCGCACCGACTCGACCGCCGGCACGAACTGGCTGATGGCGTCGACTTTTCCTTCGGTGAGCAGCGCAGCGTGCTGGGTCGGCACCGGGTTGCTCACCCACTGCACACTCGAGGGGTCGAAGCCGGCCAGCTGCGCGTACGTCGGGAACAGCACGTGGTTGATGCCGCCCGGCAGGTACGACAACCGCCGGCCCGCCAGGTCAGCCGGCGTGCGGATGCCCGACGACACCAACGCCACAAAGCACGCCAGGTTCCGCTGGTGCAGCACCGATGTCAGCCGGAAGTCCCGGATGCCACCGGGTGCGCTGGCCTCGATAATCGCGGCACTCACGTCCAGCGTCGCCACGTCGACCTGCCCGGCCGCCAGCAGCTTCAGGTTCTCGCCCGACCCTTTGCCCGGCAGCACCTCCACGGCCAGACCCTCGTCACGGAACCAGCCCTGCGCCCGCGCCACCAGCAGCGGCGCTTCCCGCCCCTGGAACCCGGCACCCGTCAACACTCTGACCGTCTGCACAGCGGCGGGGCCGGGAACGGGTTGGCGACCGCAAGCCGAGGCAGCTGCCCCGGCCACGACAGCGGCCCCACCCGCGAGTAACCGGCGTCGGGTGATCGTACGCACCATCAAGACCTCGCTTACTTAGTAATACATGTCGGGGTGTACTCGTGCACGAAAGGCGCGGACGCCAGGAAGCCGCAGCAGGCAGAGCAGGATGGCCTGCCCTCCCGTCCTCGACGACGGGGGACGCCCAGGCGTAGGAGGGCAGGCCGTGGCCGAGGTTTCCCGCTCAGCCCCTACGCGAGGAGACACCTCAACCAGACCGAAAACCTAGATTGCTAAGCAAGCCAAGTCAACACGGGACACTTGACTTACTTGCCAACACAGGTCAGGCGTGATGCGATGGCTTCACCTACGCGAGGAGCCTGCCGTGCCGACCCCCTCCCAGCCCGCAGAGCCGGTCTTCCGGCGGATCATGCGCGACATCGAGACCGCCATCGCCACCGGCGACCTCAAACCCGGGGACAAGATCCCATCCACAGCGGAGCTCGGCGAACAGTACGAATGCTCGGCACCGACCGTCCGCCAGGCCCTCGCGCGCCTCCAGGAACGCGGCATCCTCCAAGGCCACCAAGGGCGAGGCGTCTACGTCAGCAACGCGCCGGGCTGACCAGGGACTGGTACCTGCGGTTGTGTAGTCGGCACCGGCAAGGATCGCGCCGCGAAAGCTCGTCGCTCATCTTCGCTGACCGGTGACACTCGACCTTCCGGCCGCTCGGTGCCTGCTGGGCCAGGTCGGGTGCTCCAGCGGAGGTTGCTCGCACCGACTACGATCTGACTCCCGGTATCAGGTCCGACGCTTCTGGTGACCACGAGGTGAGTGCATGTCTGGTCGGCGAGTTGCCTGGGCCGCAGGCATCGCGGTGGTGCTCGCCGCCGCGAACAGCGCGGTGATCAACAGGTTGCAGGGCGGCTGGCAGTGGTGGCTCGCGGCAGGGGTGTTGACACTGGTCGGGGCGTTGGTAGCGGGTTGGTTGGCCGGAGAAGCGTCGGAATCACACCGCCGAATCGGTGCTGGTGCGGTGGTCGCTGGTCGGGACCTCGGCGGCCGGGTCCGGACCGATCCGTCCACTACGGCTGGTGATGAGCCGATGCCGCAGTCCGGGGTCGCTCCGGGCGCGGTGGTCGCGGGACGGGACATCACCGGACAGGCGGACATCGACACCACCGGCGGCAGGGCCCGGTCGCCGCGACAGCAGGGACCGGTTCAGTAACGGTGGGACCGAAATGGCAGCTGGCCCCAGGCGCGGTCGCCGCTGGCCGGGACATCAACGGGACGGTGCATACCGGACCGACGTACGTTCAGGTCACGGTGGGCCGGTTCGACCGGCTGAATGACGCGATCTTTGATCCGGCGCCGTTGTACGAGCAGCTGGATCTCGCCCGGTTTCAAGGCCGCTCCGGCCTGATCACCCAAATCGACAAACGGATCGCCGCCACCGACCGTGGGTACGTCGTGGTGCGAGGCGAAGCCGGGGTCGGCAAGAGCGCGCTGGCGGCGCATCTGGTGTGGACGCGGCAATGCGCTCACCACTTCACTCGGCTCGACGGCGGAGCGCGCAACCCAATCGAGGCACGCAAGAGCCTGGCCGCGCAGTTGATCGGCGCATGGGACCTGGCGGACAGGTTCACCCCGGGAGACGTGTTCCCGGCGGCTGCGCAGCGGCCAGACTGGCTGGCCAAGGTTATTCGGGCGGCGGTGGCGGCCCGTGATGAGCGGTTCGCGCCAGCCGAGCGCCGACCGCTGGTGCTGGTCGTCGATGGATTGGATGAGGCCGAGGCGGATCCGGCGGGCATGGGTACCGGGGTTCCACTCGGGCTGCCAGCACCGGACGCCTTGCCAGCAGGGGCGTACATCGTGGCGACCAGCCGGTACGGCCTTCCTCTGGTCGCACTGCGGGATCCGCTGCGGGTCGGCTGGTCGCAAATCGAGGTGGAGGGTGCCGACAACCTGGCCGACATGGCTGCCTACCTGCACGCCGCGACCACCGGTCCGACCCCGGATTCGGCGCTGACTACAGTGCTGGCCGAGCGCCGGGTCCCTACGGAGACGTTCGTCGCGACGCTACTCGATCGCTGCCGCGGAGTGTGGATCTATCTGCGGTACGTGCTCGACGAGGTCCGCGCTGGGTTGCGCCCGCCGAACGATGTGGCGTGCCTGCCGGACGGTCTGCGGGGCTACTACGAGCTGCAGATCCAGCAGCGGTGGGCTACCCATCTCGACTGGCGATCGCTACACCTGCCCGCTCTGGCGGTGCTCGCCGCCCTCGGCCGCGCGATCGACCGCAACGACCTCGCTATGGTGCTCAACCGGCCGGACGCCGCCAGCGACCTGGCGGCATGGCTGGACGGACCAGCCCGCGCGTTCCTCGACGTGACCACCGGTTCGGACCGCCACCGCCAATACCGGGTCCGCCACCAAAGCCTGCGCGACCTGTTCGCCGCCGCCGCGAGCGGCAACGAAACAGTGGAATCGATCGACGCCGGGCTGACCGACGAGTTGCACACCGCCTGGCAGACCGCGCACCGGATGATCACTACGTGGCTGGTCCCACCCGAGAGCCCGGCCACTGGACGGCGCGACTGGTCCGGCATCGACGACTACACCCGCCTGCGGCTCCCCGCGCACACTGCCGCCGCTGGAATGCTCGACGAGTTGATGTCCGACCCTGGATTTCTGCTGTCTTGCCCGCCGGGCCAGATCCTGCAGCACCGGCACTTCCTGGTCACACGGCACGCCATCACCGCAGCTGCGGCACTGGAAAGCGCCTCCACCAGCGAGTGGATCGGCTGGTCCGATCCGAAACGCGCATGGTGGCTGCACGTCTGGGCTCGCAAGATCCGATCAACCCGTTTGGCTGACGCCCTCATCCTCGACTACCCCGAGTGGCCCTGGCATGTGCAAACCGCCATCTGGTCAGGTACCACTCATCGTATCCTCGGCCATCCCTATGGGGTGGAGGCGGTGGCAGTGCTGCCCGGTCCGGACGGCCGACACCTCATCGTCACCGGCGGCAGCGACGGATCGGTGC
>NZ_JBHMIO010000014.1:0-121712 GCF_048060275.1 Micromonospora sp. LOL_015 | reverse complement strand
CATCGAACACTGGCTCGGCCACGAGTCGTGCCGGGTGATCACCTGCTCCGGCTACATGCGCTGGGAGGTCAGCCACCTGCTGGAGCTGCCGGCGTCGCGGGTGGACGTGATTGCCAACGGGGTGAACGACCGGGTGTGGCGCTCGTCGACGCGGGCGGTGGCGGCGGCCCGCGAGCGGTACGCCGCCGACGGGCCGCTGATCGGCTTCGCCGGCCGGCTGGTCTACGAGAAGGGCGTTCAGCACCTGATCGCCGCGCTGCCGTGGCTGCGGCAACGCCATCCCGGGCTGCGGGTGATCGTCGCCGGTGACGGGCCGTACCGGGGTGAGCTGCAGGCGCAGGCCGTGCGGCTCGGCGTCGCCGATCTGATCAACTTCGCCGGGTTCATGACCGAGTCGCAGCTGCCGGCGGTGCTGGGCGCGACCGACGCTACCGTGGTGCCGAGCCTCTACGAGCCGTTCGGCATGGTGGCGCTGGAGGCGGCGGCGGCCGGCGCGCCGCTGGCCGTGTCGGCCACCGGCGGGCTCGCCGAGATCGTCGAGCCCGGCGTGACCGGTACGACGTTCCGGCCACAGGATCCGCACGGGCTGGCCCAGGCGGTGCACACGCTGCTCTCCGACGAGCTGTTCGCCCGGCGGGTGGCCCGGGCGGCCCGGCAGCTGGTGACCCGGCGGTACGGCTGGGCGACGATCGCGGCGCAGACCGCCACCACGTACGCCGCCGCCGTGCGCGAGGCGCCGGGCTTCAACACCCGGCGGGCGGCCGCCCAGCTGGCCGGCGGGGCGGGCAAGCTCGTCGTGCCGGACGGCAACCTGCTCGCGGCGGTCGGCGGCGCCGTCTCGTAGGCGCTTCAGCTGCTCATCGGCAGCGCGGTTGCCGTCGGCAGGGCACTCGGCTGTTAGGTCACCCGGCGCAGCGAAACGGCTGATGGTCGCCACTTCTCCAGCTGATCCGGCATCACCAGCCCACAACTACTGTATGCAGTCGTGGGCTGACGATGGGAGACGGTGATCGTGTCACCGCAGCTGATCGCGGACCGCTACCGACTCGTACGTCCGGTCGGCAGCGGCGGGATGGGACGGGTCTGGCTGGCGCGCGACGAGGTCCTGCGTCGCGACGTCGCCGTCAAGGAAGTGCTGCCCCCGGACTGGATGAACGACGCCGAACGCGAGGCACTGCGCCGCCGGACGCTGCGGGAGGCGCGCAGCGCTGCCCGGCTCAACCACCCCAACGTGGTCCGCATCTACGACGTACGGCACGTCGCCGGCTGCCCGCTGATCGTGATGGAGTACGTCCGGTCCCGTTCGCTGCACCAGGTCGTCGCCGAGGACGGCCCGCTGCCGCCGGTACGGGTCGCGGCAATCGGTCGACGGGTGCTGGCCGCGCTGCGGGCCGCGCACGGCCACGGGGTCCTGCACCGCGACGTCAAGCCGCACAACGTGCTGATCGGCGACCGGGGCCGGGTGGTACTGACTGATTTCGGACTCGCCACCCTGGACGGCGACGGCTCGATCACCCGGACCGGGATGGTGATCGGTTCGCCGCAGTACATCGCGCCGGAGCGCGCCCGGGACGGGGTGTCCACCGTGGCGGCCGACCTGTGGTCGCTCGGCGCCACGCTGTATGCCGCCGTCCAGGGCCGCGCCCCGTACGCCCGGTCGACGCCGATGGCGACGCTGACCGCGCTGGCCACCGCGCCACCGGACCCGGCGACCCGGGCCGGGCCGCTGCGGCCGGTGCTCGCCGGCCTGCTGCGACGCGACCCGAGACGACGGCTCGACGTGGACGAAACCGACCGGATGCTGCGCCGGGTGACCGCCGACGCCCCGCCCGGTACCACCGCCGCGACCTGGCCCCGACTGCGCGACGTGGCCGCACGGTTACGGGTCCCCGGCACCCTGACCCGGTAGGGTCGGCCGCGACGATCATTCACACCCTGGAGTACGCATGGACGCCTCCGCCCTCGCCAGCGCGCCCGGCCTGGGCATCTACCCGGGCGACCCGGCAACGCCCCTGCTGACCTGCTACGACGACGCCACCGGCGAGCGGACCGAGCTCTCCGCGACGGCGCTGGGTGCCTGGGCGGCCCGGACCGCGGCGGTGCTGCGCGACGGCTGCGGGCTGGTCACCGGCGACCGGGCGGCGATCCTGCTGCCGCCGCACTGGCAGACCGCCGCCGTGCTGCTGGGCGCCTGGTCGATCGGGGTGTCGGTGTCGATCCGGTTGGCCGCCACCGCCGGCCTACCGGTGATCGAGCCGGGAGGCGACGAGCCGCTGGACACGGTGTTCGCCGCCCGCGGCCGGATCGACGACTGGTTGGAGGACGTGCCCGGGGCGCGGCACCGGTTCATGCTCGACATCGGTGCCCGGGCTGCGGCGGGCACCCCGCCGCCGGAGGGCTACCGGGACTTCCTCGCCGAGGCGTGCCGGTACCTCGGCCGGCCACCAGCGTACGGGCTGGTCCGGCCGGGTGATCTGGCCAGCGTGGACGGGACCAGCTACGCCGAGTGGGGTTCACTGGCGCTGGAGATCGCCGCGCAGCAGGACGTCACCGCCGGCGACCGGGTACTGGTTGACGGCGGCCAGCACGAGCACCCGCTGTTCTGGCTGCTCGCGCCGCTCGCCGTCGGCGCGAGCGTGGTGCTCTGCGTCAACCTGGACCCGGACCGGCTCGATCCCAGGGTGGACAGCGAAGGAGTCACCCGGGTGCTCTGACCGCCGTACCGGTGTGGACGGTGCCACCACCATCTGACAGAGTTGCCTCCGCCGAGAAGTTGACCTTGGAGGAAACCCGATCATGATGGGTCCGTCCCACGCGCTGTCCGGCGCCGCCGTGTGGCTCGCCGGTTCCTGGGCGCTCGACCAGTTCGCCGGCTACGAGCAGTCGCCGCTGATGATCGCGGTCGGCACCGCCGTCTGCGCCGGCGGCGCGCTGTTCCCGGATCTGGACCTGTCCGGCAAGGTCACCCGCAACCAGGGCGGCGCCACGGTCGCCCGGACCTTCGGTGTGGTGTCGCTGTTCGTCGCCGAGGTCATTGAGAAGATATCCCTCGGCGTCTACTACGCGACGAAGCTCAGCAAGGATCCGAACCGCAAGAACGGGCACCGGACCCTCACCCACACCATTCCATTCACCGTGCTGGTCGGTTGGGGCACCACCGCGCTGTGCACCGCGTACGGCAAGTGGGCGGTGATCGCCATCCTGTTCTTCATGATCGGCCTGGCGTTGCGGGGGCTGTTCGACGAGTGGGCCAAACGCGCCGGCTGGGTGATCGTCACCCTGCTGTCGCTCGGCGCCGCCTACTTCACCTACCTGCACCTGCCCGGTGACCGGGGCTACCCGATGCTCGGCCTGGCGATGGGGGTCGGCTGCTTCGTCCACATCCTCGGTGACCTGATCACCCGGGCCGGCGTACCGATCCTGTGGCCGATCCCGGTCAGCCGGCGCATGTGGCGGATGTTCGGCCCGCCGGACCGGTACTCCATCAGGGCCGGCAGCAAGTTCGAAGTGGTCGTGCTCCGCGGTGTGTTCAGCGTCGTGTCGGTGCTGGCCATCATCGGGCTGGCCATCCCGGCGGTGCACCGGCACTTCACCGCCAGCTGAGCCCTCGGCTCACGCCGGGGTGCGCTGCACCGGCACCGCCAGCCCCCACGCCGCCACCGACTCCGGAGTGTCCACCTGCCCGCCTTCGGCGACTCCGTCACAGGAGATGTCGATCACCTCGCCGGTGTGCGCGAGCAGGTACGGCCGGGCCCCGCCGTCGGCGTTGGCCAGGGTCGCGATCGCCGCCCAGTGCCGCCGGCCGAACACCATCGGGTAGCTGCGCGTGCCGGCGTAGGTGGCGCAGACCAGCACCTCCGGGTACGGCAGCGCGGTCACCCGGCGCAGCGCGTCAGCGGTGATTCCCGGCATGTTGACCGGGAACACCACCACCGCCTCGGTGTCGCTGTCCTTCAACGCGTCAAGTCCGACCCGCAGCGACGAGCCGAGCCCGGTGCCCCAGGCCCGGTTGACCACCACGGTGGCACCGGTCAGGTCGGCGGTGTCGCGTACCTGGTCGGCGGCGGCGCCGAGCACCACCACGACCGGATCACAGCCGGTCTCCCCCACGATCCGCAACGCCCGTTCGACCAGCAGTTGGTCGCCGCGGTACAGCAGGGCCTCCGGCCCGCCGATCCGCCGACCCCCACCAGCCGCGATGATCATCCCCGCGATCCGACTCAGCTGAGCCACCCCCGCAACGTCTGCCCGGCCGGTCCAGCCCGGCCGGCGGTCACAGCGCCCGCCAAACGCTGCCCGATCCGATGGAACGCACAACGGTCCCAACGATCAGGTGGCGATCAGGTGGCGTCCGCGTAGCAGGTGACGGTGGACACCTCGAGCGGGACCCGGACCGGGGTGTCGCCGAACAGCACCGTGGTGGCCCGGCCGGCGCATTCCCGCACGGCGGCGGCGACCGCCGCCGCCTGCGTCGCCGGACAGTGCACCACCACCTCGTCGTGTTGAAAGAAGACCAGCTCGGCGGCGGTGCCGGCGATCGCCTGGCGGACGGTGGCCAGCAGGACCAGTGCCCACTCGGCGGCGGTCGCCTGGGCGACGAAGTTGCGGGTGAACCGCCCCCGGGCCGGGCTGCCGACGTCGGACGGTGGGCAGGTCCGGCCGAGCCAGGAGCGCACCAGGCCACCGGTCTCCCCGGTCCGGGCCGCCGACTCCAGGTACTCGAACGCCACCGGGTAGCTGCGGCGCAACACGGCGAGGGCCGGCACGGCGGCGCCACCGGTCTGCCCGTACATGGCCCCGAGCAGGGCGACCTTCGCCCGGGCCCGGTCACCGCCGAACGAGTCGCGGGCCAGTGCGGCGTACAGGTCACCGGCGCCACCGGCGGCGGCCAGCCGGCGGTCACCGGACATCGCGGCGAGCACCCGTGGCTCCAGCTGGGCGGCGTCGGCCACCACGAAACACCAGCCGGGATCGGCGACCACCGCCCGGCGGACCGCCTTGGGGATCTGCAACGCCCCGCCGCCCCGGGTGGCCCACCGGCCGGACACCACCCCGCCCGGCACGTACTCGGGGCGGAACCGGCCGTCGCGGACCCATGCCTGCCGCCACGCCCAGCCGTGCGCGGTCCAGATCCGATGCAGTTCCTTGTACTCGATGAGCAGCGGAACGGCCGGATGGTCCACGCCGCGCAGCACCCAGGCCCGGGTGTTCGGCAGGCTGATCCCGACCCGGGCGAAGGCCCGCAGCACCTCGGCCGGCGAGTCGGCGTGCAGCTGCCGGACCCCGAACGCGGCGGCGATCCGGCCGGCGAGCTCGGCCAGCCGGCGCGGCGGCCCGCCGACCGGCGACGGCGCGCCGAGCAGCTCGGTGAGCAGCGCGTCGTGCAGGTCGGCCCGCAACGGCAGCCCGGCGGCACCCATCTCGGCGGCGACCAGCGCGCCGGCCGACTCGGCGGCGACCAGCAGCCGGAACCGGTCCGGTCGGGCGGTGCCGGCGATGCGGCGCTGCTGGTCGGCGTACACCCGGGTGAGCGCCTCGATCGGGTCGGCGACCGTCGCCGGGGCCGGCACGTCGTCGAACAGCGCGGCCTGGCCGTGCCCGGGCGGCGCGGCACCCGGCGCGGGCGGGTCGGGTGGCACCGGCGCGCCGGTCAGCCGGGCGTACGCGGCGGCGAGCGACCGCGGCTCGCCCCAGCGTCCGTCGTAGCCGAGCAGCAGCGCCTCGGTCAGCTCGACGTCGTGGCACCGCTCGATCCGCACGCCGGCCCGCAGCATGGCCGGGTAGATCGCCGCGGTGGTCGCCCACAGCCAGCGCGGCTCGGGCACCGGACGCGCCGCCGGTGCCTGCGATAGCGACGGCCCGGCCGCCGGATGCTGCGATGGTGGTGGCCGGTCGACGGCCGCCGCCAGGTCGGGCACGGCCTCGACCGGGCCGGCTGGCCGCCCGTCGGCGTGCAGCAGCCGGCGCACCCCGCCGCCGCCCGGACCCGCCGCTACCGCCACCAGCACCCGCTCATTGTCGCCCCGGCGTACGACAACATCTGCCCTGGTCGTGGGTGCTGTCGTACGCCGGCCCGGCAAACCCGCGCCCGCCGGGCCGGAGGCAAATGCTCTCCAGGTCTGATGCATGTGTGGCATCGCGATGCCACACATGCATCAGACCTGCGAACACCAGGTGGGCAACCGCGCCGGCGGGCAGTGGTCAGGGTCAGGTCAAGAACGCAGAAATGCGTATGTCGAGAACCTGGTGAACCATTTCTCAGGGTCAATCAGCCGGTTAGATTCGAGATCCGCCTCAATCACCGGGAGGACGATTATGAAAGCACTACGCCGTACGCTCGTCGCGTTCAGCGCAATCATCGCCGTCATGTTGCCGGCGAATGCCGCCGAGGCGGCGGTGAGCAACTACATGCGCAACCCGATCGGCGGGGTCCTGTACCAGACGAACTGGTGGTATGCCAGCAGCAAGGTGTCCGGCACCGCGCCGACCGGCGCACTGGTCACCACCGTGCACTGGTCGTACAGCCTGAGCAACCACTCAGGGGTCGAGGCGTACCTGTGCATCCCGGTCGGCTGCTCGAAGCTGCCCGGAGCGTCCGGCGTCACCACCGCGTTCGTCGGCCAGCCCGCGTCGCAGAGCTGGACGTTCTACTTCCAGGTGCCCGCGTCGACCACCTATCTGCTGTCGCCGCCGCGCACCGGGGGCGCGCACATGGTCGACGTCACCTACGTGTACTGACGCCGGCGGCTGCCTGGAGACGCTGCCTACTTGGAGACGCTGCCGGTGAGGCCGGACTGCACCTGCCGCTGGAAGACGATGTAGACCAGCAGCACCGGCAGCATCGCCATGGTCACCCCGGCGAACAGTCCCGACCAGTCGGACTTGTAGCCCTGGTTCACCGACAGGTCGATCAGCCCCTGGGCGATCACCTGGTTCTTCGCCTCGCCGCCGTTGGGCTGCATCAGCAGGTACGGCAGGTACCACTGGTTCCACTGGCCGATCACGTTGAAGATCCCGATGCTGATCAGCCCGGGTTTCGCCATCGGCAGCATCACCCGGAAGAACAGCGTGCTGTGCGACGCGCCGTCCACCATCGCCGCTTCGGCGACCGTGGTCGGCAGCGTCTTGAAGAACGAATGCATGAAGAAGACCGTGAACGCCAGCGACCAGGCCACGTAGACGAGGATCAGCATCACGTGGCTGTTCGGGCCGAGCAGCGGGATGAACACGCCGGTGTTGTAGACGCCCTTGTACAGTGGCACCGCAGCCATGAACACCGGCAGGGTCAGCCCGGACAGGAACATGTAGTAGATGACCCGGTTGCCGGGAAACTCGTAGCGGGCCAGCACGTAGGCCGCCATCGAGCCGAGCAGCATGGTCAGGAAGACTCCGCCGCCGACGATGAGGATGGTGTTGACGAAGAAGTCGCCGATGCCGCCGTCGACCCAGGCCCGGGCGAAGTTCTCCCAGTGCAGCTCGTCCGGGATCAGTGACAGCGGCTCCCGGATGATCTGCGCGTCGTCCTTGAACGACGACATGACCACCCACAGCAGCGGCAGCACCACCATCGCGCCCCAGATCAGCAGGAACAGGTGGGAGAAGCCGTTGAAGAAGGAGTCGATGACCGCGCCGGCCCGCCGGGGCGGCCGCGACCGGGCGGTACGCCGACCGCCGGCGGTCTTCGACGGTGGTGGCGGCGGGCTGGCCGCGCTGGTCGGTGGGTTGGTGACAGTGCTCATCGCGCGGCCCTCCCTAGAATTCGATCCGCTCACGGCGGGTGATCCGCAACTGCACCGCGGCGAGCAGCAGCGTGAAGATGGCCAGCGCGACCCCGATCGCGCAGGCGTAGCCGAACTGGCCCTTGTTGAAGGCGGTGAAGTTGATGACCGACGCGAAGACCTCACTGGCGTGGTCGGGGCCGCCCTGGTTGGGGGTCATCACGAAGACCAGCGCGTACATGTCCAGGGCGATGAAGCCGAGGTAGACCCAGGCGACCGAGATGCTGTCGCGCAGCAGCGGCAGGGTGATCCGCAGGAAGCTGGTCACCCGGCTGGCCCCGTCGAGCATCGCCGCCTCGAAGATGTCCTTCGGGATCGACTGCATGGCGGCGGAGAACAGCACCATGTAGAAGCCGACCCCGCCCCAGACGGCGATCAGCAGCAGCCACCACAGCACCGCCGGCACGCCGAGGAACGGCGTCGGGTCGGAGACGAACTTCAGCGGCTGCTCCGCGTCGACCAGACCGATCCTGATCAGGATGCCGTTGAGCAGCCCCTGACTGTCGCCCCGGTAGATGGCGCCCCACATGATGGCGACCAGGACCAGGGACAGCACCTGCGGGAAGAAGAAGATCACCTTGTAGACGCCGGAGCCGCGTACCCCCCGCACGCCGGCCCTGTCCCCACGCCCTCCCACGTTGAGCAGGAAGGCGAGGAACAGGGCCAGCGCGATGGTGAACAGCGGCAGGGTGACCAGGAAGAAGACGTTGTGCCAGAACGCCGTACGGATCAGTTCGTCGCCGAACAGCCGGACGTAGTTGGCCAGCCCGACGAACTCCTGGGTATCGGAGTAGCCGCCCCAGTTGGTCAGCGAGTAGCCGGCCGCCTGGGCGTACGGCCAGACGACGTAGAACACGTACAGCGCCACCGGCAGTGCCAGGAAGCCCGTCACGAACCGGGCCTTTCCGTGCTGCATCGTCAGGTCACCTTCTGCTCGGTCGGGTCAGCGGAGTGACGGCTCAGGACCGGGTGAACTTGTTCACCGCGTCGTCCGCCGCGATCTCGTCGGCCGCCTCCTGCAGAGTGTCCTGGAACTCCTTGGCGGTCATCCGGCCGGCCATCAGCTCGCCGATCGCGTTCTGCTCCACCTTGTCCAGGTCGGCGTACCAGTCGGGGTGGCGGAACGAGACCAGGTCGCCGGGGGCGTTGGTCATCAGCTCGTTGGCCGAGGTCAGCGCGGTGGAGGTGGTGACGTTGTCGCCGGAGCCCTTGACCGAGGCGAGCGAGCTGGTCAGTTCGGCGAACTTGCCGGCGCCCTCCTTGGAGAGCATGGCCCGCAGGAACTCCATGCCGCCGGGGGCGTTGGCGGCCTTCTTCGGCACGATCCAGCCTTCGCCGGAGCCGGCCTGCACGGTGCCGTACGGGGCGGCGTCGTCGGCGCCGACGCTCCACACCGGGGCGATCTTCATCTGGAAGCCGCCCGGGATGGTGGCCCGCATCTCGTTCTCCAGCCAGGTGCCGCAGGGCAGGAACGCCGCCTTGCCGTCCAGCCAGGCCTGCTGCGACTCGGTGTGGGTCAGGGTGTCGCTGCCGGTGAGGGTGTAACCGTCGGCGACCATCTTCTCGACGGCGCTCATCGCGGCGGTGACCGCGTCGGTCTGCCAGGCGCCTTCCTTCAGGTTGTCGATGTCGACGACCGCCTGCCGGCCGCCGGCCAGCCAGATCCAGGTCATGATCGGCCAGCGCATGTAGTACGGGTACTTGCCGGCGAAGGCGAACGGCGCGACACCGGCCGCCTTGATCTTCGGCGCGAGGGTGAAGAACTCGTCGAAGCTGGTCGGCACCGCCCACCCGTTGCGGTCGAACAACGCCTGGTCGAACCAGAGACCGAAGACCGTGTACGCGTAGTTGAGCTGGAAGAACTCACCGTCGAACGTACCGTCGTCGACGGTGCCGGGCAGCAGCGTGTCGCGGACCTTCACGGCCGGGTCGTCCCAGCTCGGCGCGTCCAGCAGCGGGGTCAGCTCGGTCAGCGCGCCCTCGTTGATCAGGGTGTCGATCGCCATCAGGTCGGCGCCCGAGTTGTTGATCAGGTCGGCCGGGGTGGTGGAGAACTTCGGCTGCTGCTCGGTCTTGATCTTCTGGGTGGAGCTGAGGTTCACCGTGACACTGTCGTGCTTGGCCACGAACAGCGTCTTGTCGAACTCGGGGTACTCGTCGCCGAGGCCGCCGTTGAACACGACGACGTCGACGCTGCTGTCGTCGGCGACACCGAACGGGTTGTCGGCGCTCTTGGTGCCGGTCTCCGTACCCGTGCCGGGGTCGCTGCCGGCGCAGGCGGAGAGCAGGCCGGCCGCCGGGCCGGCCAGCAGCCCGGCGGCGGCCGCGCGGCGCAACAGGGTCCGCCGGCGGACCGAGGCACCGGCGACGGCGGACGGGATCCGCACGGAATCTGGGTAAAGCGACATGATGTGTGCTCCTCAGCTGGGGGTTTCGGCGGGGCGGATCGTGCTCCGGTCGACGGCCTTGTGGCCGTCGACGGCTCGGGCGGTGCGGCGGAACGCCGCGTGCGCGCGGTCGTGGGTGCGCTGCGCGACGGCGACGTAGAGCAGGTCGAGGACGACGAGTTGCGGGTGGCGGGCGGAGAGCGCGTCCGGCCGGAAGGTGGTCGCCTGGGGGGCGGTGAGCAGGACGATGTCGGCCAGGTCGGCCAGGGTGGAGCGGGGGAAACTGGTCAGCGCGACGGTGGTCGCGCCGTGGCTGCCGGCCTCGGCGACCATCTCGATGGTCTCCCGGGTCTGGCCGGTGTGCGAGATACCGAGGGCCACATCGCCGTCGCGCATCAGCGCCGCGCTGGCCAGGCCGTTGTGCACGTCGGTCCAGGCCCAGGCCGGTACGCCGATGCGGTGCAGGCTGAACTGCATCTCCTCGCCGACCAGGGCGCTGCCGCTGGCGCCGAAGATGTTGACCCGGCTGGCGGCGGCGACCGCGTCAGCGGCCTGCTCGACCTGGCTGAGGTCGAGCAGTGCGGCGGTGTCCTGCATGGCCTGGGTGTCGGCGGCCATGATCTGGCCGAGCACCCGGTCAAGCGGGTCACCGGGCTGGATCTCCCGGCCGATGTCGACGGTCCAGCCGGCGGCGCGGGCCCGGCCGGTCTCGGCGGCGATGCCGAGCCGCAGGTCGGCGTAGCCGTCGAAGCCGAGTGCCCGGCAGAACCGGGTGACCGTCGCCGGCGACGTACCGCTGCGTTCGGCCAGCTCGACGATGGTGGCGCGGGCGGCTGCGGTTGGGTCGGTGAGCACCTGGTCGGCGACCCGGCGCAGCGCACCGGTGAACTCGGTGAGCCGGATCCGGGCGAGCACCGTGTCGGCCGGCCCCGGGGCGTCGACCACCGCAGTCCCCGCGGGGATCTCCACCTCGCTGTCAGCCATCGGCGTCGACCTTTCGGGAAGGACTGTTAACTGTTAGTGGTAAAAGTTCTTACTAACACCCCCTCCGTGTCAAGACCGTGGGCGAAGTTTTCAAACCGTTACCGGCTGGGAGCACGGCCAGTACGAATTGGACCTGGAACACAAGCAGCTACGCTCACCGGGGCCAGCAGATCCTGCTGGAGCCGCGAGCCGTCGAGTTGCTGTGCCACCTCGCTGCCCACCGGGACCGGCTGGTCACCAGGCAGGAACTGCTGGACACGCTCTGGTCCGGGCGGCACGTCACCGAGTCCGTCTTCGTCTCGGCCCTGCGCGCCGCCCGTCACTCGGTCCGCGAGACTTTCTCGAGCTGCGGCCCGCATCCACGAGCCGCTGGCACACTCCCCGCTGCCTCGTCCGGGAGAACGCCGCACCCACCCACCCCGACGGCTACCGCAACGTCCACCTGTGGCCCGCCATCACCGGAGGCGACCTGCCGCTGCTCGTCGCCGCCGAACGGGCACTGCTCTCCCTGGAACTGGACGTCGTGTGGCGGCTGCTGGCTGCATCCGCGATCGGCACGGACGTTACCGAACAGGCACGACGGCTGGCCGATACCTTCGCCAGCCGCAAGCCACCTGACGGCCGCCGACAAGCGTCGGCCAGCGCCGCCGACGCCCTGGAAGCATCGATCGCCGCCACCAATCCAAAGGACACCAAGGGCGGGACGTACCGAAAGTTCCGCGAGGATCTGCGAGACAACAAGATCAAGGACCGGGGTATGGCGCAGGCATGGCCAGCGCACATCCTTGTGCTACTCAACAGAGCCCGTGATCGCGCTCCGATCACCCACGGCACCGCGACCACCGCGGACGCGGTCATCGTCGAGGCTGCCGCCGCCCTGGGTGGATTGGGCAAGGCGGGTCAAGCCGGCGGCCTGCTGCACCGTCATCGCCAACTCCATGGCGAGGTCAGCGGTTGCATCCGTAGCCGGACGCAGCCCACCCGCTGACGATCCACTACCGCTCAGAGCCGTTCGGCGCGGCAGTGAACCAGTCCCTGCGGCTGCTGACCAGCCCGGTCCTCACGCCCCGGTCCCAAAGTGCACGCCGTCGTGGATGTCACGTGCCTGCACCGCCGGACCGCGGACCGGGCCGGAGATCGTGTTGCTGGCCCGGCTGTGGTCGTCTGCCGTCCGCGCAGCCCTGACCTCAGCCCAGAGCCGGTGCAGCTCGGCGGCGAAAACCTGGTCGTTGAGCGTGGCTGCGGTCAGCGCGGCGCGTAGTTCCGCGATCCGCGGACCGTCCAACGGCTCACGTTGGGCTGCGTCGAGTGCGTTCCCGGTGGCGGGCTGCTCGGCAGCCTTCCGCCGGACGAGCCGGACCAGTGCCGCGAACGCGGCCTTGCCGCCAGCGGTCACCTCGGCTGCTGCGCCCGTCGCCAGCGCCGTCGCGACAGCGGTCAGGACTGGGTCATTCATCAGTACTCATGTCCTTCCTCAATTGGCTCCAGCCGCCGCCGCACCTCGGCGACCAGCGGGGCGTCCAACCCGATCAGCGTCGTCAGCGCCGCCGACCACGCCTGACGCGCTGCGGTCCGGTCTCCGTCCGCCGCGTGCGCATCGCCCACGTACACTAGGGTGATGCACTCATGGCGGGGATCGCCGGCCGCCGCGAACAACTCGCGAGCGCGGGCAAGATGGTCCAGCGCCGCGACAGGCTCCGGCACGTCGGTCAGGGTGCGACCGAGCTGCAGCTCGACCAGCGCCTCGCTCCAGCGGTTCCCCAACGTCCGAAAGATCTCCATGGCCTGCTCGTACGACGCGATCGCCTCGGCGTACCGGAGCATGTTGCGGTGGCCGTTCCCGAGGCTCATCAAGGACAGACCGATGCCCCGGTCCTCGCCGGCGTCGCGGAAGATCTCCAACGCGCCCTCGGCGCACGCGATCGCCTCGTCGAAGCGCCCCGAGTCCTCGTAAGCGAGGCAGCAGCCGCGCAGCGCGTAGCCGGCTGTCCAGCTGTCGCCGACCTGCTGGGCCGCGTCCCGCGCTTCCGAGTAGTACCGCAGTGCCTCGTCGATTTCGCTGCGGTCCCACCAGGCATCGCCGAGGAGCAGCAGCATGAAGCCTTCGGCCGATCGGTCCGCCAGGTGGCGGGTGCAGTCGAGGGCCAGGAGATGACTGTCGATCCAGGCCCGCCAGTAGGAGCGTCGTTCGAAGAACGCCATCGAGGCGGCGGCGAGTTTCCAGGTGACGTCGCAGTGCCCGGTGTCGTGCGCCAGGCGGATGACGTCGAGTACGTTCAGGCGCTCCTGCTCGGACCAGCGCAACGCCTCGTCGAGCGTCGCGAACGGAGGCCGCCCGTCAGCGGTGACGCCGGTCAGGCCCGGAATCGGTCGGCCCTGGGGAAGGATCTTGCGATAGCTGTCGTACGCCCGGACCAGGTGCCAGTCGAACATCCGCGCCAGCCCAGCCTTGGCCTCGGCGGGTGGCTCGTCCGCCTGCGCCCGTTCCGCAGCGTACAGCCGGAGCAGGTCATGCAACCGGTACCGGTGCCCCACGATCCGGGTCAGCAGGTGCAGCCCAACCAACGAATCCAGGTGCCGCCGCGCCTCCGACACCGGCCGCCCGGTCAGTGCCGCCACCGCCGAGAACGAGACATCTGCGCCCGGATGCAGCCCCAACAACCGGAAGGTACGCGCGACCGGAGGGTCGAGCGACCGGTAGGTCCACGAGACGACGGTACGGACGGCGGACAACTCGTCACCGGGCACGGACAGTGCGTCGAGCCGACCATTCTCCTCCTCCAGCTCCGTCACTAGATCGGCCAGGCTCATGTCCGGGTCGCTGACGGCGCGGTCGGCCACGATGCGTAACGCGAGTGGGAGCCGCGAGCAGAGTGCCGCCAGCCGCACGGCCGCCGCAGGCTCGGCGTCGATGCGTTCCGGGCTGGTCGTCTCGCGCAACAGCCGGATGGAGTCGTCGTCGGTCAGCACGTCGAGTACCGCCCGGATCGCACCGTCGCGCACCGCCAGACCGGAAAGCCTGTCCCGGCTCGTGATGATCACCATGCAGGTCGGGGAGGCGGGTAGCAGCGGTCGTACCTGCTCGGCGGTCGACGCGTTGTCCAGCAGCACCAGCATGCGACGTCCGTCGGTCAGTGACCGGTAGAGCGCGGTCCGCCCGGGCAGGTCCGTCGGAATCTTCTCCGGCGGTACGTTGAGCGCCCGTAGGAACCCGTCGAGGGCCTCCTGCGGGGTCAACGGCGGCACCGCATCATAGCCGCGCAGATTGATGTAGAGGTCTCCGTCCGGGAACCGGGCGCGCACCCGGTGTGCCCAGTGGACCGCGAGCGCTGTCTTGCCGACCCCGGCGCTACCCGAAACGGTCGAGATCGTCACGACCGGGAGCCTGCCGTCGCTGGTCCGTAGATCTGTCTCGTCGAGTAGCGAATCGAGCTGCCGGATATGCAGTTCCCGGTCGATGAAGCCTTTCGTGGCGGGTGGCAGTTGGCGTGGCGGGGGAAGCGGGACATCGGTGACCCGGACGTGCACGCCACCAGATATCTGCGCGGCCTGGACAACCGCACCGGCGCCTCCGGCGAAGTCGTTGTCGGCGTCTGCGTTGCCGTGGGCCGGGTTCATGGCACCTCGGCTCCGCCACGCGCGGCGAGAAAATTGGGACCCCGCAGCCCCATCAGTACGAGATCCTGATACCTGCCGTCGAAGTACTCCTGTTCGCGAAGTAGCCCTTCGACGACGAATCCCAGTCGTTCGTGCAGCCGCAGCGAAGCGACGTTACTAGCGTGAATGTCCGCAAGGCACTTGTGGTAGCGCCGTTGCGTGAACATGTAGCGCAGCAGGATTCGTGCGGCTTCCGTCGCATAACCGTGGCGCCGTTGGTTCCGCGCGATGGCGAGGCCGTAGCTGAAGCTGCCGCTACGTTGGTCCGTGTCGCGGGTCGAGATCGCCCCGATCATTCCCGAGTTGTCGACCCGTTCGATGGCGAGCGCGAAGCAGTCACTTCCAGGCTGCCAGGTGCCGACAGCGACGATCTCCTGCCGGCGTTGTGCCGTCGAGCGCGGCGGCTCGACCCGGAACACGGACCGTGCGTCCTCGGTGTGCTCGGCGAAGGCCTGGTAGTAGCGGTCGTCATCGGGTTCGATCGCACGTAGCCGGACAAGGTCGCCGACCCAGAGTGAGCTCGACATGCCTGCACCTCCCTCACTTCGCCGCGGACCTGGACTCACAGACGGTCACCGCGCATCGCGTCACTACGACCGGTAGTCGGCGAACCTGGTCGCGCGGGTCCATGCCACGTCGCGCCAGTAGCAGTGCTGGAGTATGTCGTCCACACCGTCGACCGCCTCAAAGCCGAGGAACGTGTCGTCGTCGCCGAAGTGCAGGACCGCGAGTTTGCGCGAGTCGAAGAGCCAGAAATCATGGTGCGGGAGGTCCAACGCATCGGCCACGTCGCGATCGATGTATCGAATGTCCTCGCCGACAGCCAGGTTGTACGGGGTGATGGAAATTTCGAAACGGAGGTAGTCGCTCGGTGGATCATCGACGACTCGGACGCGTTCCACCCGCTTCCCGGTCGAGGTCTGCGACGCCATCAGGTCGAGCCAGCCCCGAAGCCATTCGATGCCCGGGTCCCGGCCAGCAAGAAAATCCTGAAATGGAAGATCCTCGGCCTGCACCCCGTAAGATCTTCGCACCTCGAACTTGAAGGCGACATGCTCAAAGCCCAGAAAGAGCTTCTGGAAAGCATCAGGGTCGTCGACGATCACCGTCATTCGCTACTCTTGCCCTCGAACCAGGACATGAGCGAACGGGGCACCACGACAAAATTCTCGCCCGGCAGCACGTCACGGAGCTGGGAAAGCGCCTCCGGGTCGGTCAACTCATGACCTTGAACGACGATGTCCCCGGTATCGGTCTCGTAGAGCGTCGGACAAGATCCAGCGTTGCTCGATGTGGACGAATACCAGTCGATCAATTAATGACGGAAGCTGTCTTTGCCCCTACCTGTCCAATCTTTCGCAATGTGAGACCTGTCCCATAAGCGGCCTGTCGACCTACGCTGTGGAAGTTAGCGCTCGTCCCCTGTGGCCGCCGTCGAGGGTCGACGCCGGGCGTCCGCTGCGAAGCTCTACAGCGGAACTCACAGCTCGGGCCGCTCGGCAGTGGCGGTGAACCGGTCCTTGCGTGGCTGCTCACGTCCAGCTGCGCGACGCGCAGCCCCACCTTGCGACACAGCGCGGCGAGGTCCTCCGGCTCGTAGTAGCTGAACCACCGGAGGGCCGGGAAGTCGAGGTGCTGCGCCACCCGTCACGACCCCGTACTTCACGCTGATCAGCACCTTACCGCCCGGCAGCAAGACCCGACGGATGTCGACCGGCGCGGTAACCGCGTACTGCCGGGGCAGGTGCAACCGGACCCCGCTGGCGATGACACCGGCGAAAGCCGCGGACCGCAGCGGCAGGGCGAGCGCGTCGCAGCAGACGGCAGCGTTGACTGCGATCCGTACAGTGGTCGCGCGTAGCAGCTCCGGGGTGACGTCGGCGAGGACGACGGCCCGGCCGGTGCCGGCGACTAGGTCGGCGCCGCGCAGGAGCGACGCACCTGGCAGGAGGTGAAGCGGGCCAAGGTCTGTTCGCGTACGATGTCGTGGCGCATCGAGAACGGCAAGTTCCCCGCCAAGATGAACACGGTCCGAGGTCTGTGCTGGTTCTACGGAGCGGGCCCCGAGACAACGAACGCGCTGACCCGCCTCGCCGGAGCGGGTGACGAGCACGGCTGGTGGGAGTCGCACGGCGACGCCGTACCGGACTGGTTTCAGCTCTACGTCGGCCTCGAAGCCGCCGCCACCGAGATCCGCAGCTACAACCCGGAGTTGGTCCACGGTCTCTTGCAGACCCCGGACTACATGCGGGCGGTGTTGCGTGCCGCCGACCCACAGACGTCCGAGCAGCAGATCGAGCGGCTGGTGTCGCTGCGGCTCAATCGGCAGATCTCCTACTACGACCGTGAGGAGCCGGCCCGGATCGTCGCCGTCCTCGGTGAGGGCGCCCTCCCCCGCGAGGTCGGCAGCCCGGCGGTGATGGCCGAGCAACGCGCCCACCTGGCCAGCGTCGGTCGGCGGGTCCGGGTGGAGATCCGGGTTCTCCCCTGGTCCGCCGGTGCCCACGCCGTGATCGCTGGTGCTTTCACCGTCCTGGACTTCGCCGACCCGACGACCGGACGTGGTCTACGTCGAGTCCCATATGGGCGCTCGCTACCTGGAGCTTGCAGTAAAGCTGGCGGAGTACCGCCGAGTCTTCCGGCTGATCCGCCAGCAGTCGGTCTCGATCGAGGAGCACCTGCGATGAAGCCCGGCACCCCCCTGGTGCACCTCCAGCCGCAGCGCCGGCAACGGCGGCGAGTGCGTCGCGTACCTCGGCACGCCGGCCACGCCGAGGTACGCGACAGCAGGGACCGCACCGGCCCCACCTTGATGTTCAGCACTGCCCAGTGGGGCACCTTCACCACGGCCCTGCAGACCGGCGCCCTCCCCCACTGACCCAACCCACCACGGTGTCGCCCGGCTCCCGTAACGAGCCGGGCGACACCTCCGTCTGCACCAATGAAGGGCAGCTCCCGACAGAGCTGCGACAGGGTCGAAGTCTTGCCCATCCTGGCCTGCGGCGAAACCACCGGCCCGCGAGAGGTCCATGCTCACGGCCGTCACGCGGGCTGCATCCGCAGGACCTTCCCGGACTGAGCCAAAGACGCTACCAGGACACGACCGCCTCGGCCAACGTCAGCTGACTGCCGTCTGGCTGCCAGTCGCAGACGTACCGCTCGTAGTGGAGGTCGTGCCGCCGGGTACAGAAGGCATCGACCCGGTCACCAAGCACAACGAGTACGCGGCAGCCGGCATATCTCAGTACTAACTCGTGGACCAGGGTCCGGCCCGGACAGTCACGATGCATCGCCTGGCCGGTTATCGCTTCACGGTGCCCGCAAGGATGCCCCTGCCTGGATCCTCAACATGAGCGCGGACGAGCACGATCTCCGCTGACCGCCGACGACCAGGTCGATGCTGCCGAGTGGCGGCGTCGCCGCACCGACCCGGAGCTGTCAAATCTCGCCGAGATCGACCTCAACAGGAAAAGGCGCTGCCAGCTTCACGAGGCCGGTGAAGACTTCGTCGTCGCGGTAGCGGCCCGTTGCTGGGTCGAGCACGTACGTGTAAACGATGGGCGCGCCAGTGACTACCTGCTCAACACGCCAATAGAACTGAATTCCAGCCCGCGCATACTGACTTGCCTTGACGATCCGGTCGGTCGTCTCCGATCCGGGAGAGACCACCTCGACCACGAGAAGCACATGCTCGGGTCGTGTCGGCGTGACGTCGATGGTGTCCGCCCGGTAGACCGTCACATCCGGACGGCGGTTGTTCAGCGGCACGTCTTGGAGCCGGAGATCGAAGTCAGTGTCCGCGTTCCAATCCGGCCCCGCCGCGAGGTCCAAGGCGTTCGCCAAAATCCTGGCGAGGCGGTTGTGCCGCTTGGAGGCGCTCGGACTCACGAGGACCATCCCATCCACGATCTCGATACCCGCGCACTGCTCTTCTGTCCACGTCGCGTATTGCTCGGCCGTGACCTGCTCATGCATCCAGTCCGGCGCGACCATTTCTACAGTCATACACACCTCCTGAATGACGGTCGGCTACCAGGTCCAAGATACCGTGGCTCCGGATGACTCACCGAAGGGACCGGTCAGGTCTGGGTGGGAAAGCCGAGGTTGACGCCGCCGTGGCGGGGGTCGAGCCAGCGGCTGGTCACCACCTTGCCCCGGGTGAAGAAGTGCACCCCGTCACGGCCGTGGGCGTGGCTGTCGCCGAACAGCGACGCCTTCCAGCCGCCGAACGAGTAGTACGCCATCGGCACCGGGATCGGCACGTTTATGCCGACCATGCCGACCTCGACCTCGTGTTGGAAGCGCCGGGCGGCGCCGCCGTCGTTGGTGAAGATCGCCGTACCGTTGCCGTAGGGGTTGGCGTTGACCAGCTCCAACGCGGCGTCGTACGAGTCGACCCGCAGCACCGACAGCACCGGGCCGAAGATCTCGTCGGTGTAGACCGACATCTGCGGGGTCACCTGGTCCAGCAGGGTCGGGCCGAGCCAGAAGCCGGCGGCGTCGCCGTCGGCCGACACGCCCCGGCCGTCGACGACGACCTTGGCGCCGTCGGCGGCACCGGCGGCCACGTAGCCGGCGACCCGGTCCCGATGTGCGGCGGTGATCAGCGGGCCCATGTCGCAGCCGGGCCGGCGGCCGTCACCGGTGCGGATCCTGCCGAGCCGTTCGACGATCCGGGCGACCAGGTCGTCGCCGACCGGTTCCACCGCCACCAGGGCGGAGATCGCCATGCACCGCTCCCCCGCCGAGCCGAACCCGGCGTTGACCGCCGCGTCGGCGGCCAGGTCGAGGTCGGCGTCGGGCAGCACCACCATGTGGTTCTTCGCCCCGCCGAGAGCCTGGACGCGTTTGCCGGCGGCGGTGCCTCGCTGGTAGACGTGCCGGGCCACCGGGGTGGAGCCGACGAACGACACCGCCCGTACGCCCGGATGGTCCAGCAGTGCGTCGACAGCCTCACGGTCGCCGTGCACCACGTTGCAGACCCCGGGCGGCAGGCCGGCTTCGGTGAACCATTGCGCGAGCAGCACCGCCGCCGACGGGTCCTTCTCGGACGGTTTGATCACGACAGCGTTGCCGCATGCGACGGCGATCGGCACGAACCACAGCGGCACCATCGCCGGAAAGTTGAACGGTGAGATGACCGCGACGACGCCGAGCGGCTGGCGCAGGCTGTACGAGTCGACCTCGGTGGAGACGTTCTCGCTGAAGCTGCCGGTGAGCAGCGCGGGAATCCCACAGGCGTACTCGACGACCTCCAGGCCGCGTTGCACCTCGCCGGCGGCGTCGGCGAGGACCTTGCCGTGTTCGGCGGTGATCGCGGCAGCGAGTTCGTCGCGCCGGGCGTTGATGATCTCCCGGAAGGCGAACAGCACGTTGGCCCGCCGGGACAGCGACACGTCGCGCCAGTCGCGGGCGGCCCGCGCCGCGACCTGCACGACGGCGTCGACCTGCGCGGCGCTGGCGAACCCGACGGTGGCGGCGACCTGCCCGGTCGCCGGGTCGAACACGTCACCGTGGCGACCGTCGCCGCCGGCTGCCAATGTGGTACGGGTGCCGTCGACGAAATGCGGGATCCGGGTCATGCCGCAGCTCCTTCCACAGCGGCCGACACGGAGACGGCGCCGGACACCGACGCGATCGCGTCGACCAGGATCGCCAGGCCTTCGCGGGCCTCGTCGTCGGTGAGCGTCAACGGTGGGCCCATCCGCAGCACGTTGCCGTACAGGCCGCCCTTGCCGACCAGCAGCCCGCCGGCCCGGCAGGCCTCGAACACGGCGGTGGTCGCGGCCGGGTCCGGGTCGTGGGTGCCGGGCCGGACGAACTCGACGGCCAGCATCAGGCCCTTGCCGCGCACCTCACCGACGATCGGGTGCCGAGCCGCCGCCTCGACCAGTCCGGTGCGTAGCAGCTCGCCGGTGCGGGCGGCGTTGGCCTGCAGGTCGTGGTCGCGCAGATAGTCGAGCACGGCGACGCCGGCCGCCGTGCTGACCGGGTTGCCACCGAACGTGGAGAACGAGATCGCCGGTACGCAGTTGAGCACGTCGGCGCGGCCGACGACGCCGGCCAGGGCGAAGCCGTTACCGATGCCCTTGGCGAAGGTCAGCAGGTCCGGCACGACACCGTGCGCCTGGTAGCCCCAGAAATGATCGCCGGTACGCCCCCAGCCGGTCTGCACCTCGTCGGAGATCAGCAGGATGCCGGACTCGTCGAGGACCTTCTTCCACGCGCCGAGCAGCCCGTCGGGGCCGTGCACGAAGCCGCCGACGCCCTGGATCGGCTCGGCGATCAGGCAGGCGACGTCACCGGCGGTCTGGGTGGCGAGGACCTCGCGCAGGTCCTCGACGGCGGCGTCGAGCTGGGCGTCGGGGCCGAGCCGGGCCAGCAGGCCGCGCAGCCGGTCACCGGAGTGCAGCCAGGCCACCTGCAGCGGGTTGAGGGCGCTCGCCGACCAGCTGCGGTGCCCGGTGATGCCCATCGTGGCGTACGACCGGCCGTGGTAGCTGTTGCGGACGGCGAGGATCTGGTGTGAGCGGCGGTAGTTGGTGGCAGCCAGCAGCGCCGCCTCGTTGGCTTCGGTGCCGGAGTTGGTGAAGAAGACCCGGGCGTCGGCGATGCCGGACAGCGCGGCGATCCGTTCGGCCAGCTCCACCTGGTAACGGATCAGGTAGAGGGTGGAGGTGTGCACCACGCCGGTGCCGAGCTGACGCTGTACCGCTTCGCGGATCTCCGGGATGTCGTAGCCGATCATGTTGGTCAGCACGCCGCCGAAGAAGTCCAGGTAGCTACGGCCGTCGGCGGCGGTGACCCGCCGTCCGGAGCCGGCGACGATCTCCAGTGGTTCGGCGTAGTAGAGCGGCATCCAGTCGGGCATCACGGCCCGGTGCCGGGCCAGCAGGTCGTCGGAGGTCATCTGCGGCGCCACCCTTCCCCGGGAGAGTCGGTGCATGCACCTTCCCACCGGGGAACGGGCATCGGCAACTGCCAGCCTGTAGTGGCCGACCCGGCTCGACCTGACAGTCCGTCCCTGGGCTGGTTTGCGGCCTGCGGCTCGCCTCAGTCGTTCGAGGCGCTCGCCCCCGCATCTGCCTCTACTTCCGCCTCCGCGCCGCTGGAGCGTTGCCGCGCCGAGCGCACCCACAACCACACACCGGTCAGGCCACTCGTCACGGCCGCGACGGCGACCACGGCCTCCACCGCCAACGGGAAGTCGCTGAACGGGGACATCCGCTGCATCACCAGCCCGGCGAAGGCGACGGCGAACAACAGACAGGCGATCATCCGGTCACGAATCATGCCGTCCTATATAGCACCGGTGCCCCGTGCCGCCGTTGCCGGCACTGCGGAGTTGCCGGGTGCGGTGTCGCGGACGGCTGCGGTGAAGACCTCGGAGCGGTGTTCGAAGTTGCGGAAGTGCCCGTAGCTGGGGGCGGCCGGGGACAGCAGCACCACGCCACCAGCCGGGGTCAGTTCGCGGGCCAGCCGGACCGCCGCCGGGACGTCGTCGGCGAGGGCGGTGTGTACGCCGGGCAGCCCGGCCAGGGTGTCGACGATCCGGGGGCCGCTGTCCGGCACACCGATCACCGTCAGCTCAAGGTCGGCGACGTGCTCACGCAGCGGTGTGTAGTCGAGTCCCCGGTCGGTGCCGCCGACGATGACGGTCAGCGGACGGCCGACGTACGCGTCGATCGCGTGCATCGCCGAGTACGGGCTGGTGGAGATGCTGTCGTCGACGAAGGTCAACCCGGACGGGTCGGCGATCTCGGCGAGCCGGTGCGGCAGGCCGGCGAAGCCGCTCACGGCCTCGGCGATGGCGTCGCGTTGCGCGACGCAGTCGACGCCGAGCGCGTCGAGTACGGCGAGCGCGACGCAGAGGTTGCCTTCGTTGTGCCGGCCGGCCAGCGGCAGCACCGCCCGGGCGAACAGCGGCTCGCCGGCCCGGTGTAGGTACGGCCGACCGTCCGGCCCGGGTGCCAGGTGGTAGGAATCCGGTAGGCCGACGGTGACGGCGTCACCAAGCCGGGCGGCGGCACCGAGACGCTCGACCAACCTCGGGTCCGTACCGTTGAAAATAACCTTTTCCGGTCCGTACGCGATCAGGTTGAGCTTGTCGGCGTAGTAGCGTTCCTCGCCGCCGTGCGAGTCAAGGTGTTCCGGAAACAGCGACGTCAGCACGGCGATCCGGGGCGAGTCGGTCAGGTCGCTGCACTGGTACGAGGAGAGTTCCAGCACGTACAGGTCGGCTTCGGGCATGGCCAGCAGCGGCACGCCGATGTTGCCGCCGATGGCGTTCGGCCGGCCGAGCGCGGTCAGCAGATGGCTGATCAGGCTGGACGTGGTGGACTTGCCCTTGCTGCCGGTGACGCCGACGGTGCGGGCGGCGTGGTCGGCCATCCACAGCGCGGTGCCGCCGGTGATCGGCACGCCGCGCCCACGCAACTCGACCACCCACGGGTGGGTCTGCGGCACGCCGGGCGAGCGGACCACCACGTCGGCGGCGGCCAGTCGGGCGAAGCCGTCCTCGCCGGTGTGCAGCGGCGCGAGGTCGGCGTCCCAGTCCGGCGGGGCGGCGGTCGCGCTGTCGTCGACGGCGACCAGGGCGGCCGGGGCCTGGGCGGCGATCGCGGTCACCGCGGCCCGTCCCTCGCGGCCGGTTCCCCACACCGCGACGGATCGGCCACGCAGGTCAGCCAGGCGCACCGGTTCATCTCCTCCAACGGCCAGCATGTCATCGGGCGCCGGATCATGGGCGCGAACCGGGACTAGTATGTCTGGTCGGTGATCAGTGGAGGAGGCACGGGTGACCCGCGACGAATTGCGACGCTGCACCGCGTTCACCTTTCCTACGCTGGAGTTCGATCCGGTGACCGGGGTGGCCGAGCTGGGCTATGCGCTCACCGGCGGTGACGGCGGTGAGCTGACCTTCGTCGAGCGGATCACCTTCCCGATGCCGCAGGATGCCACCCCGCCGCCGACCGGGCCCGGGTCGACGTTCCGTCGGGTGCTGGAGCTGCTGCACCTGGTCGCCGGGGTCAGCTACTACAAGGCGGCGGCCCCGCCTGCGCTGGTGGCGCCGGCACCGCTGGGGCCCGAGGCGGTCGCGCTGGTCACCGCCGCCTACACCAAGGGCCTGGCCGAGTACGCGTACCGCAACGAGCTGCCGCACGTGCTCGACCTCACCCCGGTGCTGCCGGACGGATCGCCGGCACCGCCGGAGCCGGTGGACACCGCCGACCGGCGGCCGTTGTCGGCGGTCGGCGGCGGCAAGGACTCGATCGTGTCGTTGGAGGCGCTGCGCCGGGCCGGCTTCGACCCGGTGCCGTTCTCGGTCAACCCGAATCCGGTGATCGTGGCGGTCAACGCGGCGTCCGGGCTGACCGCGCTGGCCGCCCGCCGGGCGTTGGACCCACGGTTGTTCAACCTCAACGCGTCCGGGGCGTACAACGGGCACATCCCGGTGACCGCGATCAACTCGCTGATCGCGGTCGGTACGGCGGTGCTGCACGGCCTCGGCCCGGTGGTGATGTCCAACGAACGGTCCGCCTCCGATCCGAACCTGATCTGGAACGGGCACGAGATCAACCATCAGTGGTCCAAGGGTGTCGAGGCCGAAGGGCTGCTGCGCGACGCGCTACGCGGCCATGCCGGGCTGACCGAGCCGTACTTTTCGCTGCTGCGGACCCTGTCCGAGCTGCACATCGCCAAGCTGTACGCGGCGTCGACCGGCTACGACCCGGTGGTGACCAGCTGCAATGCCGCGTTCAAGTTGCGTGACCGCAGCGAACGCTGGTGTGGGGCGTGCCCGAAGTGCCGGTTCGTGTTCCTGGCGTTCGCGCCGTTCATGCAGCGGGACCGGCTGGTCGGCATCTTCGGGGTGGATCTGCTGGCCGACCCGGCGCAGTCGGCCGGTTTCCGGAAGTTGCTCGGCGTCGACGGGCACAAGCCGTTCGAGTGTGTCGGTGAGGTCGAGGAGTCACTGGTGGCGTTGCGGATGCTCGCCGAGTCGCCGCAGTGGCGCGACGCGCCGCTGGTGGCCGAGCTGATGGCGGCGGTGCCGGAACAGGCCTGGCCGGCGGTCGGTTCGTCCGACGTACTGCTGCCCGGCGGTCCGCACCACGTGCCGGCGGCGTACGCGAAGGTCCTCACCGCGTTGGGCTGAGACCCGCCACCGCCGGCACACCACACCCCGGGTTCAGGTTTCGGTCGTCCAGTGGCCGGACTGCCGGGAGGGCGCCGGCCGGGCAACCCAGTCTGACCGGTCGGCGTCGTCGCTCCAGTCCGGCACCTCGCCGAAGTAGATGATCATCGCCCAGTAGTGCCGGTCCTCGTGCAGGACGATCTCGTCGTCACCGGAGAAGTCCTGCCCGTGCCACTGCTCGTTGATCCGGGCGACGGCTTCGGCACGCGAGATGCCGAACAGCTCGACCATCTCGGCCGCTGTCGCGTCCAGCAACTCCCGGACCTCGACCGACAGGTCCATCTGATAGACGTCCATGATCATTCTCCTAGGGCTGCAGGGCGTCGGTGAGCACCCGGCCGGCGTTCCTGCCGTAGAAGACGACCTGGTTGCCGGACCAGCGGGGCGGAGCCCCCAACCTCAGGAATCCATCGACGTTCATGAGCATCGGACCCTCGACCACATCGTAGTTGTTGGACAGGTTTCCGCCGGCACCGGTGCGGTAGCGGCGCACGGTGTTGGTCAGGTCCCGGCCGCCGCGCCGGTTGAACGTCTTTGTGAACATGGCGTTGAGTTTCGCGGTCGGCACCCTGAAGTGAAGAACCACCCCGTCCCCGCCGAATCGCTTGCTGGCCCATTTCTGTGCCTGCTGCTGCGAACGGGTGGTGTAGAAACCCTTGCCGAAGTCCATTCTCGACCGGCTGGAGAAGCTCGGGTCCACGCCGTTGTTCCGGATGTTGTCCGCCGCCTGCCGGCTGGTGCCGTGGTACAGGTCCGTGTAGCCGTCGCAGTTGTGCACCAGCACCGGCCGGTCGGCTGCCACCACATAGTAGGTGTGGTCGCCGTCGACGGTGAGGTCGTTCATCCATTTCAGGCCGGTCCAGACCCGGACCGCCGCGACCTGCTGGGTGGTTTCGCCGTCCGGGCTGCGCAGCCGATCACCGGGTCGCAGGTCTTCGGCGTCGGTCCACCGCCCGGTGGTGGCGTTCCAGAACGGGTGGTGCGCGGTCGTCTCGACGACCGTGCTCTCACCGGTGACGGTGTCGGTGACCGTGACGTCGGTCAACTCCCGGTCGGCGTGGTGGTGCAGCAGCCGCACCGGCCGAGTGGAGCTTTGCCCCGTCTGCGGGTCGGTGGCCAGCACCTCGTCGCCGAGTTCGACCTCGCCGATCGGCTTGGTGGTGCCGTCGGCCATCCGTACCCGGGTGCCGGGGGCGAAACTGTGCCGCACGCAGCTGGCAGCCCCGTCGGCCCGGCTCCCGCCGGCGCGGACGGCGTCGTCGGCACGTTCGGCGGCTTCCCGGGTGGACCGGCTGGAGCCGCGCGACACCGCCCGGGACGCGTCGTCGGCCTTGCTGCTGACCGCCCGGCTGAACGACCGGGCCCCGGCGGCGGCCTTCGCACCGACACGGGCGCCGGCCTTGCCGACGCTCGTGCCGGCGACCTTCTTCACGCCGGTGGAGGCGGCCTTGCTCAACGCCTTGCCGGCGACCGGGCCCATCATCGGCAGGGCGGCACCGAGACCACCGGCCAGGCCGCCGATCACCGCGTCCTGCAGCAGATCCATGCCGGTCTTGCCCTGCATCCCACCGGTGACCAGGGCACCGGTGATGCCACCGACCATGCCGCAGGCGACCATGCCGACCCCGGTCCAGCCGATCGCGACCAGGCAGCTGGCCTCGACGACCATGCCGACGATCGCGCCGACGATCTCGGCCTTGTGTTCGACGATCCAGTCCCGGGCTGTACGGGCCCACTGGCCCACCTGTTCGGCGGCTACTTTCAGCGCCTCACCGGCCTTGATCAGATCCTGATAGCTCTGCTCCACCGTCTGCCTGATGGCGTTGGCCGCCTCGACGAGCTCTTCCTGCGTCCACGTGGTGGCCGCCGCCAGGCCGTCGCCGACCCAGTCGAGAAAGTCGGTAAAGTCGTCCCACGCGTCGCCGGCCCAGTCGACGGCGTCGTCCCACCTGTCGCCGGCCCAGTCGGTGAAGTCGTCCCACGACCTCGCAAACCGTTCTCCGAAGTGGCCGGTGGGGTCGACCACGGTCAACGGGTTGCCGTCGCCGTACTGGTACCGGTTCGCCCGGATCGGGTCCGGTACCGCACTGACAGTCAGGCTGTCGCGGGCACCGAACTGTGCGGTCGCCGGGTCGTACCAGCGGGCATGCATGTTGACCTGCCCACTACGCACGTCGGTCCACTCCGACTGGTAACCGAGGTCACCGAGCATGCCGCTGTCCGCGGTCACCTCGCCCAACGGCGAATAGGTGCGGCTGCCGGTCACCGTCGCCCCGGCCGGGTTCAACTGGGCGACCACGTCACCGTGCAGATCCGTCCACACCAACCGGCGCGTGTTGTTGTGCCGCGCCCCGACCACCCCACCGCCCGGATCCCGGGTGAAGAACGCGTTGGAACTGTCCCGGGCGAGGTGGTTACCGAGACCGGTGTACTCCCAACCGTCCCGGAACGCCCGACCCAAGCCGTCGTAGTCGAACACCCGGGCGTTGCCACCGGCCGGGGTGTGCTCCACCACCTGGTCGAACGCGTCCGACACCGTCCTCGCCGCACCGGCCGCGCTGCGGGTGCCCCGCGCCGTGTACTGGTAGCCGACACCGGTACTGTCCGAAACGAGGCGGTTACGGGCGTCGTAGACGTAGTCGATGTCGCCGACCCCGGTCCGGTTCCCCGCCTTGTCGTAGCGGTAACCGACCGTCGTGTTCCCGTCGTCCCACGACGTCAACCGGTCCGCCAGATCGTAGGTGTACGTGTTGACCGTCGTGGACGAGCCACGGGTCACGGTCTTACTGGTCTCGTTACCATTCGCGTCCCAGCCGTAGCTGATCGACGCGATCTTCGACCCATCCGACGACACCAACCGGTCGCTGGTCAACCGATGCAGATCGTCGTAGGCGAACACCCGCCGGTTCCCCGACGTGCCGAACGTCATCGACGACACCGCCGACATCACGTCATACGTGTAGCGGATTGCGGTCCCCATGTCGGCGTTGTCCACCGACGCCAACCGGCCCGCACCGTCATACCCGTACTGGGTCAACCCGGCCGCGTCGTCCCGCCAGGCCATCAACCCGTCCGCCGTGTACCTGAACGACGCGTTCCCCGACGGACCGGTCACCGACAACGGCAGGCCGCGGTCGTCGTACACGACCTGATTGCTGCCACCCGGCGCCGAGAACTCCACGAGCCGGCCCGCCGCGTCGTAGCCGTACGTCCGGTCCTGCGTCGCGGCCTCCGCACCGGAGCCGGACTGACGCACCAGCCGACCGGCGTCGTCGTAGACCAGGGTCCGCGCCACCCCACCGGGCACCCGCTGCGACACCGGCTGCCCGGCCGCATCGTAAACCGTGGTGAACGTCCGGTCCGCCGCGTCCGGGTACGCCGCCGTGGCCGGCTCGATCCGCGACTGCGGCAACCCCCACACGGTGTACGTGGTCCGGAACGCCCGCCCCTCCCCGTCGGTGAACCGGGTCGGATTCCCCGCCAGGTCATACCCGAACGACGACTCGATCGTTGTCGTCGCATCCACCGGCTCGGACTGCGTCCGCAACAACCCCGTCGCGTCGTAGCCGAACCGCGTCACCGTGCCGCGTGCGTCCGTCGCCGACACCACATTGCCCGCCGCGTCATACGACCAGGCCGCCGTCGCCAACGCCGCCCCACCGGCCGCCCGGTACGCCGCCGACGACACCGGCCGCGACAACATGTCATAACCCGTCGTCGTGTACGTACCGTCCGGATTGATTTCCTTAACCGGCCGACCCAGGCCGTCGTGGACGACACCGCGGGTCTGCCCCGCGCCGTCGACCACAACTGTCAGCTCACCGGCCGCGTTGTAGCCGTACCCGGTGGTCACCCCCGCCGGCGACCGCACCGACGACAACCGCCCGGCGACGTCGTAGCCCATCGTCGTGGTGTGCACCTGACCGGTCTGCCGCACCGCCTCACTCACACTCGTGACCCGACCCAGGAAGTCGTAGCCACTACCGGCCACCGCACCCGTCGGATCCGTCGTCGCCAGCAGGTTGCCCGCCAGGTCGTAGCGCGCCGTCGTCGTGCCGTCGTCCGGCGCCACCTGGGTCACCAACCGACCCAACTGGTCGTAGTCGAACTCCGTGACCCGGCCCAACGGATCGGTCTGCGACACCACCTGACCGAGGCTGTCGTACACCGCCGACGCCACCGGCGTCACCGACGACGACTCACCCGGCGGCGTGTACGCCGGCAACCGGACCTCCACCGGCCGACCCACCCGGTCCACCCCGTACGTCGTCACCGCCCCGTTCGGATCCGACTCCGCAACCACCTCACCGAACGTGTTGTAACCAACCCGCTCCACCGGCCGGGCCGTCACCACCGGACCATCCAACTCACCGGTTTCCGACTGCACCGCCGGACCCGTCGTCACCACCGGACGATCCGCCTCGTCGTACTCCACGAACGTGGCGTGACCCAACGGATCAATCACCGACGTCGCCAGACCAGCGTTGTCGACCACGTAACTGGTCCGCGACACCCCCGCGTCCGCCGGAGGCACCGCACCCGCCATCACCCCGGCGGCCCAGTCATCGTCGCCCGGCACCCCCTGATACACCTGCAGATCAGAGATCGCCCCCTCGAGGCCCGAGCCGATCCGCACCCCGCCGGCCGCCACGCTGTGGAAGCTGCTGCCGGTGAAGTCGTCGACTTTCTCGCCGTCGAGGAACACGATCCACCGGCCAGCCTGCGGGTCCACGCCCACCGCCAGGTGCTGCCACTCGCCCGCCTGCATCGAGCCCTGCCCGAAGGTGCGACGGCGGTGTAGTACGCCGCCGCCTTTGAACACGAGTTGCTCGGTCGCCAGCGCCCGCCACGCGTCGACGGTGTGGTCGTAGTGGAGTGCGAACGCGGGTGCGCCCCGCTCGGCCACGTTCGTCCGGGCGAGGCCCGGCATCGCCAGTACCGAGGCGGAGTATCGCAGATCGTCCAATCGCACCCAGGCAGCGACCGTGTACGGCCGGGTGGTGTCCACCACCGGCGCATCGGTGACGATTTGCGACGACGATCCATTGAACGACGCGACCCGACCCCGCTCGGGATCCGACGCCCAGACCACGTCCGTGGCCGTACCCGGACTGTTCCCCGCCGAGTCGACCGCCGTCGTCCCACCCGTCTCGGCCAACCGCCACCGCGCCACCGGCGTCACCGACCGGTCCGCCGACAGGTAGCCCGTCTGCGACACCGGCCGGCCCAACACGTCGTAGGCGTAGTCGACGACCGACAACGCCTCCCCTGCAGCGTCCCGATCCACCCGCGACAACACCTCGTCGGTCCGGGACAGCGTCACCTCGGTCACCCGATCCAGGCCGCCCGGATCCAGCACGCTGCGCACCTGCCGGCCCGCCGCGTCGTAGGCGTACGCCGTCACCGTCGCACCGTTGTCAGTGACCTGCTCGACCAGGTTCCCCGCCTCGTCGTAGCCGTTGCTCTCCAGCAGGAACGACGAGCTGTCACCGTCTGAGCGGGTCACCGTCGCGGTCCGCCCGTCATCGGTATACGTGTACCGCGTCACATAGCCCATCGCGTCCGTGGTCGACGCCAACCGACCCGCCGGGTCGTACACATTCGACTCCACCACCAGATCCACCGGATCCGTCGGATCATTCGGATTCCCGGTGAATCCCTTCACCGTCCGCGACAGCAGATTGCCGTTGACGTCCACCTCGTAGGCGTTCACCACCCCATCCGGATCGGTCTGCTCCGCCAGGTGCCCGTACACGTCATAGCCGTAGCTGGTCACCGCCCCCTCGGCGGCCACCGACGCCGACCGACGCCCACCCTCGTCGTACGACCAGGTACTGACCCGGGCCACATCCCCACCGGACGCGTCACTGACCCGCTCCTCCGCCAGGAACCCGTCCACGCTGTACGAGTAACGCGTCACCGCCCGATGCACCGCACCGGTCACCCGGTCCGTCACCGCCGGACCCGTCCGCGTCACCACCCGACCCACCGAGTCGTACGTGTACGACGTCGTCCGCCCCTGCGGATACGACGACGTCACCACCGTCTCCGTCAACGTCCGACCCAACCCGTCGTACGTGAACGTCGTCTCCGCAGTCGCCGCGTCCGACACCCACGCCACGTCACCCGCCGAGGTGTACCTGATCGTCTGCCATCCCTTCGACGCATCCAGCACATGCCACGGCAGACCGGCCGGGGCGGACCCACCGTCGACCGCGGGCACCTCCGTACCGTCGGTGTATTCGATCTCCGTCTTCCGGCCGAGCGGGTCCCGCACGGTGTGCAGGTTGCCGGAGTTGTCGTAGCCGTAGGTCGTCAGGTAGGTGTCGTCCTGCGCACTCTGCGAGCCCGGCCCCCGCACGTGGGTCAGGCGGTCGCTCCTCGGGTGCGTCGGGTCGCTGCTGTAGAAGGTGTAGGTGTAGTAGCTGCTGGAGCACTTGTCGGCGGCCTGGTCCTGGCAGGTCACCTCCTGGACCGTGTTGCCCCGCTCGTCCTGCACCGACCGGGTCACGTTTCCGTTCGGGTCGTACACCAGACTCGTGAACCCACCCGTGTCATAGCCGTACAACGTCGTCTGACCCAACGCGTCGGTCTGCGACACCTTCCGCCCCGACACCAGATCGTAGGAGTACGACACCTCGTTACCGCCCGGGTCGGTCACCGACACGATCTTCACCGGATTCGACACCGTCGTCGTCTGCGCGTGCTCCGCTGCCGCGTCGACATGCACCGCACCCGGCGGCAACACCTCGTCCGGCAACCCACCCGCCGCCGTCTCCGACAACCGGACTGCGGCAGCCCCGTCGCCCGCCGCCGTCACCACCAACGGCACGGTCCGACCCACCGACTGGTAGTGCAACGCCACCTCGTCCGCGCTCAACGCCCGGTCATAGAGCGCGACCTCCGCCAACGCACCCGCGTAGTACGCCGTCGAGTCCGAGGGCAGCCCCGACCAACCGTTCCCCGTGTACCCCGCACCCAGATATCCGTGACTGAGCCTTTCGACCCCGCCAGCCAGGGAGCCGGTGCTGGACTGCACCCGTACGCCGTCGAGGTACAACGCCTGGACGGTGTCGTTGCCGGCGGCGGTCTTGGTGAGCACCGCGTGGTGCCACTTGCCGTCGTTGACCGGCGCCGCCGAGACCAACGCCAACGCCCACCACTGATTGGCCTGGTCGTTGCAGTTACGGATCGCCAACTGGGTGCCGTCCGTGGTCGACGAGCCCGGCACCTCCAGACACCGGCCCGCCCCCGAGTTGCGCCAACCGTTCCCGGACGTTCCCCACTTCTGGTTCGCGCTGCTCGAACAGGTCTGCGCCTGGACCAGGGTGCCGTTGCCGGTCGCCTGACCTGCCAGGCCCAGACACCTGTCACCCCGACGCAACTGCCGGCTGCTGCCGACGTAACGCCAGCTCTGCGCCGTCGCACCGTCGCAGGTGGCCAGTTGCACCCTCGTGCCGTCGGCCGCCAACTCGGCGCACTTGCCGGCGAGCCCCGACGTCAACGGCCCGGTCGGATCCACCGACGCGGACAGCCCCCGCAGCCGGCCATCGGAGTCGATCCACAACACCGGCGATCCCACCGACGGCGTCCCGTCCACCGCCGCGTCCTGCACCCCCGCCAGCACATCGCCGGTACCGGTGGTCCTGAACCAGAGCTCCTGGGACCGCGTCCCGGCCGGTGCCAATCGCTCCCCCGGCACCGACACCAGCGACGCTGACCCGTCGAACGACACCGCCGTGCCGTCGGCGAACGGACCCGCCACTCCCAACGTCACCGAATTGAACGTCGCGGCCGTCTGCCAGGTCTCGTTGACCGCCTGAACCCCGGCCGCATCCCGCAACCGCCAGTAGTCCGTCGGCGCCGACCCCAGCACCGCCGCCGCGTACACCCCGCTCGTTCCCGCCACCCTCGGCGTCCCCAACGCCCAAGTCCCACCGTTGCTGTCGGTCACCGACGCCAGCTTCCCAGTCACCGAGTCCATCGACAACGACGTCAGCGTCCGCTCCTCGGCGCTGGTCACCTTCGACAACTGCCGGCTCTGACCCCGCGCCGTCGCGTTGATCTCAGTGACCTCGGCCGAGGTCAACGTCCGGTTGAAGAACGCCACATCGGCGATCTGCCCTTGGAAGAAGTTCGCATGCCCGTGGTAGTTCGGCGAACCATGATGCGGCTGGTCCGGCCAGTTCCCGCCGACGAACCCCGCACCCACGTACACATGCTCCGACCCGCCCACGTCGAACATCTCGATCAGGCCGTCGCGACGGACCGCTTGCTGGATGCCGTCCACATACAGCGACTGGCTCGTGCCGGCCCCGGCCAGCACGACGTGATGCCACTGCCCGTCGTCCACCCGACCGGACGACTGCATCGTCGTCGAGTTGCCGTCATAGAACTTCGCGTGCAAGTTCCCACTCGACCCGAGATAGATCGACGGAGTGTAGTTGCGCGACGTCGTCCCGTCCGAGATCGGATCATGCTGGTACGAGAACAACACCCCCGCCCGGGACACCGTCCCCGTCCGGAACCACAGACTGACCGACTGGTACGCGCTGTCGTTGACCAGCCCGCTCGGCAACCGCACCCGCGACGACGTGCCGTTGAACGACGTCGACGTCGACGTCGACCCCGGCCACACCCCCGGCACCCCACCCGCCGACGTACCCTCGTAGAACGCCACATCGGTGCCGCCGTTGTCCAGCGTGCTGCTGGCCGCCAGGGTCGCTCCGGAAGGTTCGTTCAACCGCCAGAACGACGACGGCGCGTGGTTCAGCACCGCGTTCGCCCCCTGGTTGGCGCTGTTACCCCAGGAGTACGTGGTGCACGACGCCGTCGGCGGACACACCTTCGTCAACCGGTCATGGTTGCCGTACGTGTACGTCCACACGTAGCCACTGCCACCGGCGGTCGGCGCGTCCGTCGTAACCTTCGTCACATGCGACCCGGCCGACGGACTCGCCGTCCCCGCCCACGTCAGCGTCAGCGACCGCCCCGACGCGCTAATCAACTCCGACACCAGCCCACTGCCGTTGTACGTCAACGTCAAGGTCTGGTCGTTGGCGTCCGTCACCGACGTGACCTTGAACGCGCCACCCCCGGCCGCGCGGGAGAACACGTACGTCGTCCCGTGTTTGACGGTCAACCGGTACCCGGTTACCGACGAACCGGACTTCACCGCGGTCAACACCTCGTACCGACCCGGCGGCGGCACGAACGACCCGTTCAACGTCGGCCCGAACACCGCCTCCGACCCGTCCGGATACCGCACCACCGCACCCAGCACCGCACCCGCCGAGTTGGTCCGCTCGGTCACCCGCGCGTCCAACAGACTCGACCAGCCCTGCCCGAACGCCCCCGACCGCCGGGTGTCCAACGTGTTGTACGACCGGGTGATCTCCAACGCCGGCCCCACCCCCGCCACCTGCGCGTCCGTCACCGCCGACGTGTAGTTGCCGATCTCCGGGTGGTAACCCACCCCCGGGTTCTGCACCAACCGGGATCCCAACGCCGGCTGCGGCACCCGCGTGTAGAACACGTACTTCGGATACCGGGCGCCGTAGACAGCCCCGTCATACGGCTGCACCGCCCACGAGTACTGCTTGTTCGTCTCCAACAACCCGACCGGGACGTCGTAGTACGACTTGGTGCCCTCGTTGACGTGGATGAGGGTCCCGGTGCTGTCGTAGATCCAGACCTTGTAGCGCACAGTGCCGGACTCGTCGAAATCGCGGCCCCGCACGTACAACCGGGGCGTCAACGTCGACACCACCGCACCGTGGGTCGGTGCCCGCTGGTCCACCTGCGGCGGCAGGTTGTTCGACAAGGTCAGCTGCAACCGCGGCGCGTAGTCACCGCCGGCATAGTTGGCCGAAGCGAACAACGCCGCTGCCGCCTCAGACCGGTGTTCCTCGTCCAACAACGCCAGACCGAGATTGGGCTGACCGAGCGCCCAGCCCGAAATCAGGTCCCGGACGTCGATCTCGACCCACTGGCCGACGGACGGATTCGGGTTCGGGTTCTCACATGCCCGCCCGTTGTCGGTGTAGTACCGGTAGTGACCCGGCCCCAGGTCGATCTTCGGCCCCGGGTGGGCGGCGGTGCGCAGATCTCCGACGCTCCATTCCTCCTCGACCAGCCCGACCTTGATCCGTTGGACGTCACACCTCGCCCGGTAGTTCAGGTACAGCCGCAGGTTCGCCGAGGAGATGAACCAGCCCGACCTCGCAAGCTCCGATGGGATGGTGAACTTGAGAAACGTCCGGGACAGGACGCCGTCCTGGTTGCCGATCGCGAGACGGTCACCGTTCTGCACGGCCGGGCCGGTATCCGGATCGGTGTCAACGAACACGTCCCCGATCGTCGAGATCAGCGCGCCCACGTCCGCCCGCACCGGGAACACCCGCGCCGGATCCGTCAACCACTCCCGGTCAGCCACCAGCTTCAGCGCCCGACCGCCTTCGACCTCCACCAGCTCCATCGACACCGCCGGCGACCGCGCCGGCAGCCCCGTCTGCGGATCAACCGACGAATCCCGCATGACAGCTGGCGGGATCGATGCCACCACCGACCCGGCGTCGGCGACCACTTCGACCGACCCATCGTCACCGGAACGGACCGACACCCCGTCCAGCATCAGCGGAAACACCCACTCCGACCCGGCCTGCGGCGAGGCCAGCACCAGCCCCTGCTGCACCCCGTCCGGCCGCGCCACCACCTCCAGGTCGGTGTCCGCGACCACCTCCGGGTACGTGGCCGTCTTGCCGTCGACCGCCGGAGCCACCGCCGCCGCACCAGCCAGACCCCAGCCCACTGACCCATCACCGGGCAGCGACAACTCCACCAACGCCCCACCGGCAGACGTACCGGCCAGCGACACCCCCAGCGAGTTCTCCCTCACCACCCACCGGCCGCCCCGACGCACCAACGTCGAATCCACCGGCCGCCACGAACCATCCGCCGCCTCGTAGTTGACCTGCCCGGTGCTCAACTCCGCCGTCGTCGAACCATCCGCGTTGGCGTACACGTCGGCATTCGGCCCCGACGCCACCGCGTCCCGCACACTCGACTCCGGATCGAACCGGCCCACCGTCACCGGCGTCACCGACTCTCCCACCACCGGCTCCCCGGCATACCCCGACAGACCGTTCACCAACCGCTGCGCCGAACCCGCCCCACCCGACGCCCGCGTCGCCGCCGACCCCACATACCCACCCGAACCGGCACCGTCACCGACCCGCGCCGCCGGCAGCTCCACAGCCGGCCCGCCCCACGGCAACCACCCCGACCGGCCCGTGAACCACGACGACAACCACCCCACCGGGAACTCACCGTCCGCCGGCACCGCACCCGGCGGCACCGACGACGACAACCCCACCAGCGCCGCGACCACCACCGCGACCCCACCAGCCCACCGCCGCCACCGGACGAACGTCCCCGCTGTCCTCAAGCGACGCCGACGGTGAACAGCACGACTCGTAGACATCAGCGGCCACCTCATTCCACACCGGAGCGTTGTCCCTGCGGACCAGGTCACATCATCCATGGGCGGAAATCGCCGTGACTTGGCGGAAATTTGAGGAACCGCTGAGGAACTGGTAGGGGATTTCAGCAGCAGGCCCTGTGGCGAAGACGCCGCAGGGCCTGCTGCTACCGGTGACCGTGCCGGACGTGGTCAGACACAGGCGTGGTCAGGCGGAAACGAAGTCCAGCACGTAGTGGACGAAAAGACGCGGGCCACACCAGGGCCTGCAGGATGCCCAGCACGACCACTCAGAAGCCGTCCGCCTGCTGAATGTAGTAGACCAGCGCGCCGATCAGGCCGAGTCCGTACACGGCGGCACCGTGGCCGCCACCGCCCCGGTTGTCCCGGCGGGGCCTGCGCTCCTTCTTGTCCATCTCATCACTCCTCGTCAGACGTGGCCGTCGCAACGTACATCCGAGCGTCGATCATCCGGTGATGAACTGGCTACCGATACCAGCGTGCTCCCGGCCGGGCTGACGCGACAGGCCGACGGGCCCGGATCCGAGGGTCCGGCGTCCCGGCCACCATTTTACTTTCCAGGAGGGACCTGACACATGCTCAAGTTCATCCGACACGCCATCGTCGCGACGGTGTTGGTGGTGTCCACCAACCTGGCCTTCACCGGTCCGGCGTAGGCCGAACTCCCCGCCCCACCGGTCGGCTCGCTGATCGATGTCCGGTTCTTCACGAACGCAGGCCACACCACCGAGGTCGGTAGGTGGCTCTACGGTTCGTGCGACGGCCAGTACCTGGACGAGCAGTGGAGTTCCCGGACCTCCTACTACGGCTGGCGAAGCGTGCCCTGCTGGTGACCAGTGGGCGCTGACCGGGGTTGCCGGCGCAGTCGGCGTGCCCGGCCGGCACCAGGGTGACCACGGTGGCGGACCGGTCCGGCACGGTCAGAGCACCTCCTGCGGCAGGCGCTTGGGCCGCTCGGCGTCGACGGCGGGCGATCCGGTGACCGTGTCGACGGCGTCGGCGACCTCGGGGTGCAGTTGCCCGGCGTCGCGCATCACCGACCAGAGCCCGGCCCGGGTGAGCAGGTCGCGTACCGGCCCCCGGACCGTCGCCAGATGCAGGGCTGTCTCACGGCCGGCGAGCCGCTGCCGGGTCTGCGCCAGGGCGTGCGCGCCGTCAGTGTCGGCGTCGCTGATCGCGCTGGCGTCGAGTACCACGGCCCGCAGCTCGGGGCGGCTCTGCGTCAACGTCAGCAACTGGTCGGCCAGGTACTGGGCGTTGGCGAAGTACAGCGGGCCGTCGAAGCGCAGCACCGCGACCCGTGGGTCGGTGACCAGGCCCTGGTAGCGGGCGAGGTTGCGGAAGGTCGCGGTGCCGGGCACCCGGCCGAGTTCGGCGGTGTGCGGTCGGGCCGAGCGGCGCAGGAACACGGCGAGGCTGAACGCGACGCCGACGGCCAGCCCCGGCTCCACCCCGGCGACCAGGGTGACCAGGAAGGTCAGCCCGAGGGTCAGCCCATCGGTACGCCGTACCCGCCAGGCCGACCGGGCTTCCCGCCAGTCGACCAGGCCGAGGACGGCGACGACGACGATCGCCGCGAGGACGGCTTTGGGCAGGTGGTGAAAGGCCGGGGTGAGCAGCAACGCGGTGGCCGCCACCACGGCGGCGGTGACCAGGGAGGCGACCGGAGTCCGGGCGCCGGCAGAGAAGTTGACCGCGCTGCGGGAGAATCCGCCGGCGACCGGAAAGGCGTGGAACGCCCCGGCGGCGAGGTTGGCCGCGCCGACGGCGACGAGTTCGGCGTTCGGTTCGACCTGCTGGCGTGAGCGGGCGGCGAGCGACTTCGCCACCGCGATGCCTTCCATGTAGGCGACCAGGGCGATCGCGACCGCCGCTGGCAGCAGCGCCCGCAGGTCGGCCAGGGCGATCGACGGCAGATCCGGGGTTGGTAGCCCGCTGGGCACCTCGGCGAGGATCGGCACACCGCGGGCGCCGAAGGCCAGGGCCGCGCTGGCGATGGTCACTGCGGTGACGACGAGCAGCGCGCCGGGCAGTTTCGGCAGGTAGCGGCGGAGCAGCAGCAGGCCGGCGATGCTGGCCGCGCCGACCGCGACGGTCAGCGGGTGCACCGTCGGAGCGGCCTGCCAGAGGCTGCCGACGATGCCGGGCAGGTTCTCGGCCCGGTCGGCGCGCAGCCCGAGCAGGTCCTTGACCTGGCTGACGGCGATGACGATGGCCGCCGCCGAGGTGAAACCGGACAGCACCGAGTGAGACAGGAAGTTGACCAGAGCGCCGAGGCGCAGCACCCCCATCAGGACCTGAATGGCACCGACCAGCAGGGCAAGCAGGCCGGCAAGGGCGGCGTACCGGCCGGGGTCGCCGTCGGCGAGGGGGGCGAGCGCGGTGGCGGTCATCAGCGCGGTGATCGCCACCGGGCCGACGGCGAGCGAGCCTGAGGTGCCGAGCAGGGCGTAGACCAGGACCGGGACGACGGCGGCGTACAGGCCGGTGACCGGTGGCATGCCGGCGAGGGCGGCGTACGCCATGCTCTGCGGCACCAGCATCACCGCGACGGTGAGCCCGGCGATCAGATCGTGCCGCAGCACGTGCCGGTCGTAGCCGCGCCGCCAACCGAGAATGGGCAGGACCCGCGCCGGGCCGGTGCGCTGCTGGCGGGGGTACGCGGTGGTGGTCATTTCGCTGCGCCGGCCCGGCTGATCCGGGTGAGCGAGGCGTCGATGTCACACCCGGCGCCCTGGTTGTACGGCAGGCGGGCCAGCAGCATGCCCATGGCGCAGGTGTTGCTCAGCGCCGCGACGGTCAGCCCGGCGCCGATGAGTCCGGCGACGTACCGGGCCGGCGGGTACCAGATGCTGGCCAGCACCGAGACCAGCACGATCGCGCCGGCGACCAGCCGCACCTGACGTTCCAGGCTCCAGCGTTGCCGGCCCCGGTTGACCGGGGCGCCGGCGGAGATCCAGGCGTTCATTCCGCCGTCGAGGACGGTCGCGCCGTCCAGGCCGGCGCCGGCGAGTTTCGCGCAGGCCTGGTTGGCCCGGTTGCCGGACTGGCAGATCAGCAGGATGCGGCCGCCGGCGTCGGCGACGATCCGGTTCAGGTGCGCGTCGACCTGGTCCAGTGGCAGGTTGATCGCCCCGTCGATGTGGGCGGTCTCGAATTCGGCCGGGGTGCGCACGTCGACGACCAGGGTGTCGGGGTTGTCGGCCAGCAGGGCGCGGGCGGCGGGCACCTGCATGTTCGGGTTGGTGGTGGGGAACATGTCATTCCTCCGTGCGCTGGTGTTCGTTCGGGCTCGTGCGGTGGTGGTCAGGATTCGGTGGTCAGGTCGGCGACGCCGGCCCCGCTGAGCACGGCGGGCCGGTGGCCGGCGCGGACCAGCAGGCTGGCGGCGATGGCGGCCCGCCGGCCGCTGCCGCAGGCGACGAGGACCGGTCGCTGCGGGTCGAGTTCGGCGGGGATGCCGTCGGTGACCAGGTCGGCGAGGAAGCGTTCGACCGACCCAGGCCAGCTGACGCGCGCCCGCTCGCTCGGCATCCGTACGTCGAGCAGCTGTGCGTCGGGCTGGGCCAGCCGCTGCCGGAAGCTGTCCAGGTCGAGCAGTTCGTAGCCGGGGCCGAGCTGGTCGGCGGGGGCCGGCCGGTGGACGCCCTGGACGGTGTCGAGCCCGATGCGGGCCAGCTGGACGACGGCTTCGGTGACGTCCTGGCCGGATTCGGCGATCAGCACGACGGGTGCGCCGTACGGCAGCAGCCAGCCGGCCCAGCTGCCGAAGTCGTCAGTGAGCTCGATGCCGACGGAGCCGGGCAGCAGGCCGGCGGCCTGGACCGGCCGGGGCCGGATGTCCAGCAACTGGGCGTCGTCGGTGGTCGGCAGGTCGGCGGCGGTGATCTCCGGGATCTCGACGGCCGGCATCGGCTCGCCGCCACGCAGATTGGCCGGGCCCATGTACTGGTAGAAGGCCGGGATCGGCATCGGCGCGGCGAGCAGCCGGTCGGCGAACGTCTCCGGGTCGCCGACGCCGAGCAGCGGGTTGGTGTCGACCTCGTCGCCGATGGTGGAGGTGAACCGGCCGGCGCCGGTGGCGGTGCAGAACGAGCCTTCACCGTGGGTCGGGTAGAGCTCGACGGCCCGGGGCAGGCCGGCGAGGCGGTGCAGCGAGCCGTGCTGCAGCCGGGCCAGGGTGCGGGCCCGGTCGGGGCCGAGCAGGTCGGGTCGGCCGGCGGAGGCGACGAGCAGGCTGCCGCCGGAGAAGACGGCGACCGGCTCGCCGTCGATCAGCACCAGGTAGCTGGTGTGTTCCGGGGTGTGACCGGGGGTGTGGACGGGGCGCAGGGTGAGGTTGTCGGCTTTGATGTCCTCGAGGTGGAAGGCGGGAGTGTGCCGGTAGGTCGGTGCCGCGCCGGCCGGGAGGACCAGCTCGGCGCCGGTCCGTCGGGCGAGCTGCGGTCCGCCGGAGACGTAGTCGTTGTGCAGGTGGGTCTCCAGGACGAACCGCAGGTCGACGTCGCGTTCGGCGGCGGCGTCGAGGAACCGGTCGATGTCGCGCTGCGGGTCGACGAGCACCCCCTTGCCCTCGTGGACCAGCAGGTAGGACTGGTCGCCGAGGCCGGGGGTACGGAATGAGATGAGTTCCACGGGTGCTCCTCCGCTCTCGCGTATACCCCTGGGGGTATCTACGGACCCAGTATGTTCGAATGAACGGACATCTGCAAGTGATACCCCCGGGTGTATCGTGTAAACCCAGCTGGGCAGGCCCGAAGCACCAGCGGGAGACCCCCGGACCAGGAGGAACTCGCCATGCAGGTCGAGGAGAACACCACGGCGGACGTGGTCAAGCGGCTACGGCGGGCCGAAGGGCAGATCCGCGGCATCATCGCGATGCTGGAGTCCGGCCGGGACTGCGCCGAGGTGGTCACCCAGCTCGCCGCCGTCTCCCGGGCGCTCGACCGGGCCGGCTTCAAGGTCATCGCCAGTGGGCTCGAACAGTGCATGGGTCCCGACGCCGACGCCACCGAGCGCAAGGCCAGCCTGGAGCAGATGGAGAAGCTCTTCCTCTCCCTGGCCTGACACCGGAGCCCGACGGACGGGCCTGACACCGGGGCGCGACGACCCGCCGGGGCCCGGTGGGTCGCCGTGCCCGGGGCAGGGTCGTGGGGTCAGCTCCGGTCCGGCCGGGTGGCCAGGTACCAGTCAGTCAGCTTGACCGTGTCGTCGGTCAGCCGCGCGTCGAGGTCGGCCTCGGTACGCGGCGCGCCGAGCACCACGTCGTCACCGGGTCGCCAGTTCGCCGGGCAGGACACCCCGAGTAGTCGGCCTCGGCCTGCCGGCCGTAGCCGATCCACGCGCCGGTGCGCGCGGCGAGTTCGAGGTGGCCGGCGATGAAGTCGGCGTGGAAGTGGGTGTTGACGACGCCTTCGATGGTGAGGCCGTGCGCCTGCGCGTCGGCCAGGTACTCGGTGACGTCGCGACGCGGATCGACCACGATGGCGGCTTCGTGGTCTCGTCAGCAATCAGATAGGACGCCTGGGACAGGCAGTCCAGGTAGTACTGGGCGAAGAACATGCCCGGGACCTCCTTCGGCGGTGGTTCACGGCTGCCGGATTCAGTCCCAACATACCCCCAGGGGTATAAGTGGAACGGCGGCTCAAGGTCCCAAGATTCAGCACCTTCGACCCGGTGGGCGGTCAGGCCGGTGGCCGGGGCCGTACCTCGTCCAGTGCCAGCACCGCGACGTGCAGCGACAGGCACGCCTGCACCGAGTCCAGGTCGACGCCGAGAATCTGCCCCAGCCGGGTCAACCGCTCGTAGAACGCCGGCCGGGACAGGTGCATCGCCGCGGCCGCCGCCGACTTGTTGCGGCCGAGCTCCAGGTACGCCCGCAGCGTGGCCAGCATCCGCTGCCGGGGATGACGCGCCTCGTACGCCAGCAGCGCGCCCAGCTCACGCTCGACGAAGACCTGCAACCGGGGTTCCTCCCGCAGCAGGTGCAGCAGCCCGGCCAGGCCGACGTCCGGCAGCCGCAGCACCTGGTCTGCGCGGCGGTCCCGGCGGCCGGCCTCGGCCACCTGGCGGGCCTCGACCAGGGTCCGCCGGGCCTCCCGGACGCCGTCCACCCCGCTGCCGGCGGCGACCACCACCGGCACCGGCTCGGACCGGCGCAACCGGTGCAGCGCGGCCAGCAGACCGTTCAGCGCCGGGTCCGCCGCCGTGGCGTCGCGGACCGCCAGCAGTACGCCGACCGCGTGCTCGTCCAACGGGCTGGCCAGGCCGGTCAGCCCGGTTTCCCGCAACGCCAGGCCGACCGTCTCGGCGAGGTCGCGCAGCCGGGCCTGGACCGTCTCGGCGCTGACGGCCGACGGCACCGCCACAGCCGGCCCGACCCCGCCGACCTCGGTGGCCGCTCCGGGCTCGGCATCGGAGCCGGCGTCCCGGAACCGGACCGCAACGCCGACCAGATGCCGCCGGTCCAGGCCGACGCCGAGCGCCCGGGCCCGCATCGCCACCTCGTCGACCGGCTGCGACCCGTCCAGCAGCGCGGTCAGCAGCGTCCGGTGGATCTGGCGCTCCAGCCCTTCGGCGTCGCGGCGGATCAGCCGGCCCAACGCCAGAGTCGACGCGGCCCGTTCGAGCAGGATCGACCACCGCAGCGGCGGACCACCCGACCCTCCCGACCCTCCCGACCCTCCCGACCCACCGGACCCGCTGGACCCGCCGAAGACACCCAGGACACCCGAGCCGCTGGGACCGGCAGCCGGGCAGCGCAGCAGCAGCCGGCCCCAGTCCTGGCCTCGGGCGCCGACCATGGTCACCAGCCAGCCGGTGTCCGCGTGATACGCGGTACGCCCGGTCGGCTGGATCCGGCGCGAATGCTGCTCCCAGCCGTCCAGCAGCAGCCGGGGGTTCTCCCCGGCGGCGTGGTACGCCAGCACCCGGCGAGACAGGTTCTCCAGCACCACCGGCGCGCCGGCCAGCTCGGCCGCCTGGCGTACCACCTCGGTGGCCTCCGCACCCTCCACGGACAGCTCGGTGAACCGCTGATGGATTTCCTCGGTCGCCCGCAGCTCGGCCAGCTGGGCGTCCACGATCAGGGCATGCACCGCCTCGGTGATCAGAACGAACCGGGTCTCCCGGCGCAGCTCCACCAGCGGCAGCCCGCGCCGGTGCGCCGCCGCGACCATCACCTTCGGCACCCCGCCGTGATAGCGGCGGCCGAGCTCCACCACCAGACCGGATACGCCGACCTCGGCCAGGTCGGCGATGAAGGCCCGCACTCCGGCGTCGTCGGCGGGCAGCCCGATCCCGGTGGTCAGCACCAGCTCACCGCCGCGCAGCAGACTGGCGATGTCCGGCACCTCGGTGACATGCACCCAGCGGACCGGCCGATCCAGGCTCTCCTCGGCGGCGACCACCCGGGGTCCGCCGTTCCGCACCGGGTCGAGCGCCAGCACCTCACGGACGGTCGGGAACACCCGCAGAACGCTACCCGGGCGACCGGCACAATGCCCGGTGTGCCAACAACGGAGATCATGGACCCGGACGACGAGCGGATCGCCGACTACCGGGCGCTGACCGACGTCGAGCTGCGGACCCGGTGGGAGCCGCCGAACGGCCTGTTCATCGCCGAGGGCGAGTTGGTCATCGGGCGGGCCCTGCGGGCCGGCTACCGGCTACGGTCGGTGCTGGTCGACGCCAAGCGGGTCGACCAGCTCGCCGACCTGCCGGCGGAGGCGACGGTCTACGCGGCGACCCCGGCGGTGCTGGAGTCGATCACCGGATTCCACGTGCACCGGGGAGTGCTCGCCTCGTTCCACCGCCGGGCCCTGCCGACCCTGGACGAGGTGCTCGACCGGGCCCACCGGCTGGTCGTCTGCGAAGGGATCAACACGCACACCAACCTGGGTGCGCTGTTCCGCAGCGCGGCGGCGCTCGGCATGGACGCCGTGGTTCTCTCCCCCACCTGCGCGGATCCGCTGTACCGGCGGTCGGTGCGGGTCAGCATGGGCGAGGTGTTCGCGGTGCCGTACGCCCGGGCGGCGGCCTGGCCTGCGGCGCTGGCCACCGTCCGTACCGCCGGGTTCCGGCTGCTCGCGATGACCCCGGCACCGGACGCGGTGCCGGTCCAGCGGCTGGACGCCGCGGCCCGGGCCCGGCCGGCGCTGCTGCTCGGCGCGGAAGGGCCGGGGCTGAGCACCGCGGCGGTCCAGGCCGCCGACGTACGGGTAGCGGTGCCGATGCGGCGCGGCGTCGACTCGCTCAACGTGGCGACGGCGGCGGCGGTCGCCTTCTGGGAGCTGTGCCGCGACGACCCGGCCTAACGGGAGCTGGCCGGGGCGGTCGCCGGCACCTGCACACTGGGCACCATCCGGCCGGCGGACCAGGCCAGGCCGATCCCGGCGGTCAGGGTGAGGACCGCACCGACGGTCTGCAGCGGCCCGGAGAGCAGCCCGACGAACCCGAGCAGCGGGGACGCGACGATCAGCAGCCAGCCGTCGAGCCGGTTGAACAGCTCCGAACGCAGCACCGCGGCACCGGCCAGCAGCCAGCCGAAGCTGTACAGTGCGGCGCCGACCAGAGCGATCGACCGGGCCGACGTACCGTAGACGGTCGTGCCGTCGGGCAGCCCGACGAACGGCACCGTCGACGCTGTACCGGCCAGACCGACCAGCAGCGCCGAAACGGCGGTGCCCCGGCTGCGGGCGGCGGCGTGGATCCCGGCGATCGCCACCAGCGTGACCAGCCCCAGCCAGCTGGCGATCACCCAGGAGGCCAGGTACGCCGGCCGGCCGTCAACCAGGTCGGGTGCCGGGCCGCCGCCGCGCAGTCCGCTCAGGCTGCCGATCCCGAACGCGATCGCGTAGAGCGGCAACGCCCAGATGGCGAACCGGCTGAACCGACGGATCGACCACGCCCAGGCCGCGTTGGTGGCCGGGCCGGCCGGGGTGTTCTCCGGTGCGGCGGCGGCCACCACGGCGACCCCGGCGTCGCTGCGGGAGACCACCCGCACCGGGCCGGACCGGCCGGCGTTGGACGCGGTGGTCCGGGGTCGGGTGTTCCTGACGGCACGCGTCACGGTGTCGCCTCCCCGCGCTGCGGGGCCCGCGGCGGGCCCTGTCGGCTGTGCTCACTGACCGACCGATCGTGACAGCCGACGACAGCGGTACGCGCGGGTTCCTCGGATTTCCACCGGTCGGGTCGGCTGACCCGGCCTCGATCGGCTCGGGCCGGGTCCCGGCCTTGGGTCAGCCGCGTTCGGCCTGCGGGCGCCGCTGCTCGGAGTTCAGCTCGCCGAGCAGCTCGGACGCAGGCACCGGCTCGGGCGCGGGCAGCCCGGGCGGCCGGGCCTTGGCGCCGCCGGCCGCCGTACCACCGCTGGTGACCTGCTCGGCTGCCCGCACCTCGTCGTTGACCCGCTGCGCCTCGGCGGCGGCGGCCTCGGCGGCCTCGGCCGCCTCCCGCTCCACGGCGCTGGAGTCGACCTGCTGCGACGGCGCGTCACCGACCATTTGGCTGAGCCCGCCGAGCGCCCCGCCCAGACCTTCAAGGGCCTTGGTCAGCTCGGCCGGGACGATCCACATCTTGTTGGACTGGCCGTTGGCGATTTGCGGCAGCGCCTGCAGGTACTGGTAGGCGAGCACCTTCTGGCTCGGGTTCGCCTGGTGAATGGCGTCGAAGACGGTCCGGATCGCCTTGGCCTGGCCTTCGGCCTGCAGGATCCGGGCCTGCCGGTCACCGTCGGCGCGCAGCACCGCGGCCTGCTTCTCGCCCTCGGCGCCGAGGATCTGTGACTGCTTGTGCCCCTCGGCGGTGAGGATCGCGGCGCGGCGGTCCCGCTCGGCGCGCATCTGCTTCTCCATCGAGTCGCGGATGCTCGGCGGCGGCTCGATCGCCTTGATCTCCACCCGGGTCACCTTGATGCCCCATCGGCCGGTGGTCTCGTCCAGCACGCCGGACAGGTGCTGGTTGATCTCCTCGCGGCTGGTCAGCGCGCGCTCCAGGTCGAGCGAGCCGATGACGTTACGCAGCGTGGTGACGGTGAGCTGCTCGATCGCCTGCAGGAAGTTGGCGATCTCGTAGGTGGCGGCCCGAGGGTCGACGACCTTGAAGTAGAGGACCGTGTCGATCGACACCACCAGGTTGTCCGAGGTGATCACCGGTTGGGGCGGGAAGCTGACCACCTGTTCCCGCATGTCGACCTTGGCCCGTACGGTGTCGATGAACGGGACGAGCAGGTTGAGACCGGGCGTCAGGGTGCGCTGGTACCGGCCGAGCCGTTCGACCAGGTCCATCCGCTGCTGCGGCACGATTCGCACCGCCCGGACCAGGGTCAGCACCGTGATCAGGGCGACCGCCCCGACCAGCACCGCGATCACTAAGTCCATCGTCGTTCACCTTCTCGGCTCGAGATACTGATGCCGGCTCGGGGTGTTCATGCCGGTCCGCCGCCGGTGACGTCGTCCCGCCAGACCAGCGCGGTGACGCCTTTGACCTGGATCACCTGTACCCGTTCGCCGGGGGCGAAGACCTGGGTGCCGTCGTACGAGCGGGCGCTCCACAATTCGCCGTCGATCTTGACCTGGCCGCCGTCCGCGTCCACCCGCTCCAGCACCAGTGCCGACGCACCCTCGATCGCCTGTACGCCGAACGGCTCTTCGCCCGCGCCGAGCGCGGACTGCCGGTGCCGCTGGATGACCGGCCGGACGGCGACCACGGTCAGCGCTGAGACGGCGGCGAAGACCAGGGCCTGGGCAGCCACCGGGGCGCCGAGAGCGGCGGCGACCGCCGCGGCGAACGCGCCGGCGGCGAACATGACGAGGAACAGCGTCGCGGTGAATAATTCCGCGACCGCGAGCACGACGCCCAATACGATCCACAGGACGGGTTCCACACACCGATCGTGACATGTACGCGCACCACCGGCGACCTTTAAACCGACAAATCGGGCAGCTATCGGTGAGCCGAACCGATCCGGCCACCCTAAGTCACAATCCCTTCTACCTGAGTAACGATCAAGGAGCAGGTACGCGTGTCCGCACCCCTGTCCCCCGACACCATCAGCATGATCGACACTGCGGTCGCCGAGACCCAGTCGTACGGTCGGGCACCCTCCGTCGTCCTCGGCGTACTCCGGGACCGTCGACTGGTGCACGTCGCGTCCGCCGGTGACCATCCGCTACCCCACCCCGACCTGCAGTACCGGATCGGCTCGATCACCAAGACCTTCACCGCCACCCTGGTGCTGCGGCTGCGCGACGCCGGCCGGCTTGACCTCGACGACCGGCTCCGCGACCACCTGCCCGACGTCCCGTTCGAGCGGATCACCCTGCGTCAGCTCCTCGGCCACGCCGCCGGCCTGCAACGCGAACCGGACAGCGACGGCTGGTGGGAACGCCACACCGGCACCGACATCGCCACCCTGCTGGCCGGGCTCGGGCCGGACAAGGTGGCCTTCCCGCCGCACCGCACGTACCACTACTCGAACCTGGCGTACGGGCTGCTCGGCGCCGCCCTGCACCGGATCACCGGCACGCCGTGGGCCGAACTGGTCGCCACCGACCTGCTCGGCCCGCTCGGCATGACCCGCACCACCTACCACCCCACCGACCCGTACGCCGCCGGCTACGTGGTGCACCCGTGGCACGGCACGCTGCGCGAGGAGCCGCGTACCGACACCGGCGCGATGGCCCCCGCCGGCCAGCTCTGGTCCACCGTCACCGACCTGAGCCGGTGGGCGGCGTTCCTCGCCGACCCGGACCCGGCGGTGCTGGACCCCGACACGATGGCGGAGATGTGCCTGCCGGTGGCGATCAACGACCCGCACCGGTGGACCGGCGGCCACGGGCTCGGCCCCGAGCTGTACCGGGTCGGCGAACGGGTCTTCGCCGGCCACGGCGGCTCGATGCCCGGCTACGTCGCGCTGCTCGCCGTGCACCGCGACACCGGCAGCGCGGTCGTCGCCTTCGCCAACTCGTACGGCTTCGCCCGGGGCACCATCCGCGAGCTGGGGCTACGGGTGCTGGCCGGGGTGCTCGACCGGGAACCGGCCGCGCCACGACCGTGGCGGCCGGGCACCCTGCCGCCGCCGGAGATCGACGCCATCTGCGGCCGGTGGTGGTGGATGGGACGGGAGACGGAGGTCTCCTGGGACGCCGACGCCGCCGAGCTGGTCCTCACCCTGCTCGGGCCGGTGCGGCCGGTGACGTCGCGGTTCGCCGCAGCGGGCGCGGACCGCTGGCAGGGCCGCAGCGGCGCCCAGCAGGGCGAGCTGCTCACCGTACGGCGTGGACCGACCGGCATCCCGACGGCGCTGGACCTGGCCACCTTCGTCCTCACCCGCGACCCGGACGACCTCGGCTGACCGGCCGCCGGCGCACCACTGCGGGGGGCACGGTCCGCTCACTGTCACCGCACGGCGGCTCACTGCGGCGGTACGGTAACGAAGTCGATCAGCCGCTCCATCGCATTGATCAGCGGCGTCTCCACGTCCTGGTAGCTGTGCACACTGGACAAGATGCGGCGCCACAGCTGTGCCGGATCGGAAACGCCAACCGCCGCGCAGACGCCTTCCTTCCACGGCTGTCCGGGCGGGATCCGGGGCCACTGCCGCAACCCGATCCGGTCCGGTCTGACCGCCTGCCACACGTCCACGTACGGATGCCCGGTGACCAGTACGTACGGCGAGGTGACCGTGGCGACGACCCGGCTCTCCTTGGACCCGGGGACCAGGTGGTCGACCAGCACGCCGAGCCGGCGCTGCGGGCCGGGCGCGAACCCGGCCACTGCTGCGGCCAGGCCGTCGATGCCGTCCAACGGTTCGACGACGACACCCTCGACCCGCAGGTCGTCACCCCAGATCCGCTCAATGAGCGCGGCGTCATGCACCCCCTCCACCCAGATCCGGCTGGCCTGGGCGACCCGGGCCGGCCGGTGGCCGACCGCGACCGACCCGGAGGCGGTGCGCTGCCGCTGCCGGGGCGCCGTGGGTGCCCGGGACGGCCGGCGCAGCGTCACCGGCTGGCCGTCGAGCAGGAAACCGGCCGGGACCAGCGGGAAGTGTCGTCGGCGGCCGTGCCGGTCCTCCAGCGTCACGGCGCCGGACTCGAAGCCGACGACCGCGCCGCAGAAACCTGAGTCGGCGTCCTCCACCACGAGATCCGGCTCGGCGTCGACCTCCGGCACCACCCGCCGGCGGCGCCAGTTGCCCGCCAACACGTCGTCGCCGTACCGCCGGTCACCGCCCACGTCCGGCAGGCTAACCGCATCGGCCGGCGGTGGCCCGCCGACGCGCCGACCGGACACCCCCGACGGTGACCTGCCGCCCGGCGTCGAGACAACCGGCGGCGCGGCACGTACCCTAGCGTGCATGTCCCCCGCAGCAGGCGCGGCGACCCTCGCGACGCGCCGCTCCAGCCGGTTCGTGGCCTGGGTGCGCGCGTGGCGCGCCGGCCTGGTGCCGTACGACGAGATAGCCGACGAGATAGCCGGCGACGAGGAGCATCTGGTCGCCGACGCACCCGGTGCCTGGACCGACCTGCCGTTGCGCGACGCACTGTCCTGCTTCGCGAAGCTGCCGCCGGACGAGATCCGGCTGGCGTTGCCGGCGCCCGGCGACCCCCGTGGCCTGCCCGGTCCGGGCGAGTTCACCGGCGCCGCACTGCTCGCCGGCGAAGCGGTGGTGGCGCGCGGGCTGGGCGTCATCCCCGAAGTACGCTCGCACACGTCCGGGTCCGGGGTCACCTTCGAGACGGTGCTGTGGCGGATCTACCCGCTGCCGCAGGAGCTGCCCGCCGCCGGGCACGCCGGGCCGAGCGCCGCCGAGGCCGAGGCCGAGTTGTCCACCGCGCTGGCCGAGACGACCACGGCGCTGACCCGACTGGACGTCGCCCACTGGCGGCCGGAGCTGGCCGGGGCGCTGGCCGCGCTGCGCCGCCCGGACGGTGGGATGGACCTGCCACCCGGATTCGATCCGCGGGCCCGCCGGTTGTTCGCCCGGGCCAGCGTGCTGGACCAGGTCCTGGCGCTCGCCGAGCACGTCGCCCCCGGTGGCGCCGTCAACGGCTACGAGGCCCAGCAGCGCGACGCCGCGCTACGGCCGCTGACCACCGCCTGCCGCCGGGCGCTGGTCGCCGCCTGCAACGCCCCGCTGCGGCCCTGACTGCCGATCGCGGCCGGACGCCCCGACCAGATCTCGTCTCGGTCAGATCTCGTCGATCAGATCGGCCACCGATGCGACGATTCGCGACGGCCGGTACGGGTATCGGTCGATGTCGGTACGGCTGCTGATCCCGGTGAGCACCAGGATCGTCTGCAGCCCCGCCTCCAGCCCGCAGAGCACGTCGGTGTCCATCCGGTCACCGATCATCGCGGTACTCTCCGAGTGTGCATCGATCGTGTTCAACGCCGACCGCATCATCATCGGGTTCGGCTTGCCGACGAAATACGGCTCCACCCCAGTCGCCTTCGAGATCATCGCCGCGACCGAGCCGGCCGCCGGTAGCGCGCCCTCGGTCGACGGCCCGGTCGGGTCCGGGTTGGTGCAGATGAACCGGGCACCGCCGTTGATCAGCCGGACCGCCTTGGTGATCGCCTCGAAGCTGTAGGTGCGGGTCTCCCCCAGCACCACGTAGTCCGGCGCGTAGTCGGACAGGATGTAGCCGACCGCGTGCATCGCCGTGGTCAGCCCGGCCTCACCAATGACGTACGCGGTGCCACCCGGCCGCTGGTCGGCGAGAAACTGCGCGGTGGCCAGCGCCGCTGTCCAGATTGCCTGCTCCGGCACGTCGAAACCCATCCGGGTGAGCCGGGCCTGCAGATCGCGGGGGGTGTAGATGGAGTTGTTGGTCAGCACCAGGAACGGTTTACCGGAAGCGCGCAACCGGTTGATGAACTCCGGCGCACCGGGGACCGGTTGGCCCTCGTGCACCAGCACACCGTCCATGTCGGTCAGCCAACTCTGGACGGGTTTACGGTCGGTCACGAGGATCTCCGGGGGGTGGAAGAGGCAATGCAGCAGTTCACCGGGCAGGTGTCCCAGACCGGCAGCGTACCGAGCCGTACCCGGGCGAGGGAGCCGTCCGGGCGCAGCCGTTCCGACACCAGGTCCCGGACCATCGACACGAAGGCCGGGTGGGTGCCGGGGCTGGCTGCCCGGGTATACGCCAGACCGAGCTCCTTGGCGGTCGCCGCCGCCTCGGTGTCCAGGTCCCAGACCACCTCCAGGTGGTCGGAGACGAAACCGATCGGGCTGACCACCACCGCGTCGACCCCCTGACCGGCGAGTTCGCGCAGGTGGTCGTTGACGTCCGGCTCCAGCCAGGGCACCTGCGGCGGCCCGGACCGGCTCTGCCAGACCAGGTCGTACGGCAGGTCCGGGGCGGCGTCGGCGGCGACCAGCCGGGCGGTCTCGGCCAGCTGGGCCTGGTAGCGCCCGCCCTCCGGGCCGGCGGCGGCCGCCGCGCTGGTCGGGACCGAATGGGCGGTGAACACCAGCCGGGTACGCTGACGCAGCGCCGGGTCGATGGTGTCCAGCGCGGCCCGGACCGCTTCGACGTGCGGGACGACGAACCCGGGATGGTCGTGGAACTGCCGCAGCTTGTCGATCACCGGGGCGTCCGGGCCGACCGCGGCCCGCGCCGCCGCGATGTCCTCCTGGTACTGCCGGCACGACGAGTAGCCGCCGTAGGCGCTGGTGGCGAAGGCGAGGGCGCGGCGGACCCCGTCGTCGCGCATCCGGGCCACCGTGTCGGCCAGCATCGGATGCCAGTTACGGTTGCCCCAGTACACCGGCAGGTCAAGCCCGTGGGCGGCGAAGTCGGTGCGAATCGCGGCAAGCAACTCCCGGCACTGCTGGTTGATCGGCGACACGCCGCCGAAGTGCTGGTAATGCTCGGCGACCTCGGCCAGCCGCTCCGGCGGCACGTTGCGGCCCCGGGTCACGTTGCGCAGGAAGGGCAGCACGTCCTGCGGACCTTCCGGGCCGCCGAACGACAGCAGAACCAGTGCGTCGTACGCCATGGGCCCTATTGTTCCTGGTCGGGCCGGACCCCACGGCGGCGCACCCCGAAGATCAGGCGCCGATGGCGTGGAACCCGCCGTCGACGTGCACGATCTCACCGGTGGTCGCCGGGAACCAGTCCGACAGCAGCGCCAGGCAGGCCCGGGCGGCCGGCTCCTGATCGGTCAACTGCCAGCCCAGCGGCGCCCGCTCGGTCCAGGCCTGCTCGAAGGCCTCGAAGCCGGGGATCGACTTGGCCGCCATGGTGCGCAGCGGGCCGGCGGAGACCAGGTTGCTGCGGATACCCTTCGGTCCCAGGTGCAGCGCCAGGTAGCGGGACGCGGACTCCAGACCGGCCTTGGCCACCCCCATCCAGTCGTAGACCGGCCAGGCCAGGGTGGCGTCGAAGGTCAGCCCGACGACCGCACCGCCGGTACGCATCAACGGCAGCGCCGCCATCGCGAGCGACTTGTACGAGAAGGTGGAGATGTGCAGCGCGGTGGCCACATCGTCCCAGGGAGCGTCGAGGAACCCGCCACCGAGGCAGCTCTGCGGGGCGAACCCGATCGAGTGCACCACCCCGTCGAGGCCGTCGACGTGACCGCCGACCTTGTCGGCCAGCCCGGCCAGGTGCTCCGGGTTGGTCACGTCGAGCTCGATCACCGGCGCTTCGGCCGGCAGCCGCTTGGCGATCCGCTCCACCAGCGACATTCGGCCGAACCCGGTGAGCACCACGGTGGCGCCGTTCTCCTGGGCGAGCTTCGCCACCGAGAAGGCGATCGACTGGTCGGTGATGACGCCGGTGACGAGCAGCCGCTTACCGGCCAGCAGTGCGGACACAGGTTTCTCCGTTCGGTGTTTCGTAGCCAGGTCGGGTCGGTGCGGGGTGTCGCAGGTCTTCGGCGTCGACGGTCAGTGCCCCATGCCGAGGCCGCCGTCGACGGGAATGACCGCCCCGCAGATATAACCGGTGGAGTCGCCGGCGAGCCACGTCACCGCGGCGGCCACCTCGTCGGCGGTGGCGAACCGGCCGGCCGGAATGGCCTTGCGGTACTCGGCCTTGCGCTCCTCGGGCAGCGCCGCCGTCATGTCGGTCTCCACGTAGCCGGGGGCGACGACGTTGGCGGTGATGTTGCGTCCGCCGAGTTCGCGGGTGATCGACCGGGCCATGCCGACCAGGCCGGCCTTGCTCGCCGCGTAGTTGACCTGACCGGGCGAGCCGAGCAGGCCGACCACCGACGAGATGAAGATCAGCCGGCCCCAGCGGGCCCGTAGCATCTTCGTCGAAGCGCGCTTGGCGCAGCGGTAGGCGCCGGTCAGGTTGGTGTCCAGTACCGAGGTGAACTGCTCCTCGGACATTCGCAGCAGCAGCGTGTCGTCGGTGACGCCGGCGTTGGCGACCAGCACCTCGACCGGCCCGAGCTCGGCTTCGACCGCGCCGAAGGCCTGGTCGACCGAGTCGGCGTCGGTGACGTCACACCGTACGCCGAGCAGGCCGTCCTGCTCGGCGAAGCTGGACCGGTAGGTGACCGCGACCCGGTCGCCCTGCTTCGCGAACGTCTGCGCGATCGCCAGGCCGATGCCCCGGTTACCGCCGGTGACCAGTACGGTGCGGGCCACGTTTCCCCCTCGTCTCGGATGATCCGGCTTGGAGACTAGGTGCTACCCCCGGGTAAGCAGTAACCCGGGGGTACTAGCCCCACGGTGTCATGACATCGGCACGATCCGGTCGTAGCCTCGCACGGGTGAGCGGCTCGGTGGTCCCCCAGACAGTTCGAGCCCTGCGACGACTGGTCGTCGGACCGGACTATCCGCCAGCGCCGGCCGCCCGGCCCCACGGCTGGTGGCATGCCGTCGGACGATGGCTGGCGTTCGGGCTGTTCCTCTACATCAGCGCGGCCGCCGCACTCGAGCTGCAGGACGCCAACCACCTGCTCGTGCCGCTCGGACCGATCCTCGGCTTCGCCACGGTCGCACCGGCGGCGCTCGCCTTCCACCGACCGTTGTGGGCCTGGCGGTCGTCGTTCGTGCTGCTGTTCGTCAGCGGTACGTGGTACCCGCACCCGGAGCCGTGGAGTCTGCTGCAGGTTCTGGCGCTGCTTTTCGTGTTCGCGATACTCGCTGGCCGGGCCGACCTACCGGTCTCGGCGGCGGCGGGGGCCGTCACCGGATTGCCGGTCCTGGCGCTCGCGAGCCAGGACGAGAGCCGCTTGCTGCTCATCCTGATCACGGTGGTCGTCGCGGTCGCCGACCAGGTGCGCCGGCGGCGCGCCAGCCAACGCGCGCTAACCAACCAGACCGTCGTCACCCAACAGGAGATCGAGCGGCGGGCGGTGCTGGAGGAACGCGCCCGGATTGCCCGGGAGATGCACGACGTGGTGGCCCACCACATGTCGATGATCGCCGTGCAGGCGGAGACCGCGCCGTACCGGCTGACCGGGATGACCGGGCCGACCCGGGCCGAGTTCACCGCGATCGCCGACGCCGCCCGATCCGCGCTCAGCGACATGCGCCGGCTGCTCGCGGTGCTGCGCAGCGATACCGAGCAGGCGGCGCGCAGCCCGCAGCCTGGGCTTGCCGACATCGCCGGGTTGGTGGCCGCCACCCGGCGGGCCGCGCTGGACGTCGAGCTGGGGTGGGACCCCCGGCTCATGCCGGACGCGGTCGCCGAGCCGGTCGGGCTGGCGGCGTACCGGATCGTGCAGGAGGCGTTGGCCAACGCCGGCCGGCACGCGCCAGGGGCGAGGGTACGGGTGGAACTACGGATGACCCCCGCCCGGCTGGTGGTGCGGGTCGGCAACGGGCCCGCCCAGCTGGCCACGGGTGCGCAACGCTCCGCTGGCGGCCACGGCGTCATCGGCATGCGGGAACGGACCGAGTTGCTGGGCGGCAGCTTCGCGGCCGGCCCGGACGACCGATCCGGGTTCGTGGTCACCGCCTGGTTGCCGTACCGCCCGAACAACACCGCCGCCGCCGCAAACCCCCACGCCGTCGCTGACCGGGACCAGCCGGCCGGGTAGCGTGCGGACGACGATCTGAGGACGACATTGATCAAAGTATTGATTGCCGACGACCAGGCGATGGTCCGACAGGGCTTCGGCGCCATGCTCGGTGCCCAACCGGACCTGCTGGTCGTCGGTGACGCCGCCAACGGCGCGGACGCGGTCAGCGCCGCCCGCCGACTCGACCCCGACGTGGTGTTGATGGACATCCGGATGCCGGTGCTCGACGGAATCGCCGCCACCCGGCAACTGCTCGCCGGACGATCCCGCGACGAACCGCCCCGGGTGCTCATCCTCACCACGTTCGACCTCGACGACTACGTCTACGAGGCGCTGCGGGCCGGGGCCGGCGGGTTCCTACTCAAGGACGCGCCGGCCGCCGACCTGGTCAACGCGGTCCGCGTGGTGGCTGCCGGGGAGGGTCTGCTCTCACCGTCGGTGACCCGGCGGCTGATCGCCGAATTCGCCACCCGGCCCGGGCAGGAACGTCCCCGCCCGGTGTCGCTGACCACGTTGACCGTACGGGAGACCGAGGTGCTGCGGCTGATCGCCCGCGGCCGGTCCAACGGCGAGATCGCCGCCGACCTGATCGTCGCCGAGCAGACGGTCAAGACCCACGTCGGGCGGATTCTCAGCAAACTGGGTCTGCGTGACCGGGCGCAGGCGGTCGTCGTCGCGTACGAGTCGGGGCTGGTCGCCGCCGGCGAATAGCTCCGCGGTACTACGTGGCTTCTGGCTCCACGGCACGACGCGCGCCCATACACCGACACCGCAGGCTGTCGGCATGCGTATCCGCCTGATCGCTCTCGCCACGTTGTGTGGCGCCGCACTGGCCACCGTGCCGGCCGACCACGGCGACCTGCTGCCGGTCACCGCCGGACGGCAGTTCCTGGCCTTCGACACCACCGGGGACGGCACCGCCGTCGAGGTGGTCGGCCACCTGCCGACCGCCCGCCGGATCACGGTGCTGGTACCGGGAACGGACAACACCCTGGCCACCTTCGACCGCGGGCTCGGTGGATTCACCCACCGCGCACCGGCGGTGCAGGCCCGGGTGCTGTACGGGGCGGCGCACCGCCGTGAGCCGCGTACCGCGGTCATCGCCTGGCTCGGCTACGACGCGCCGGAAGGATTCGGGCCGTCGGCGCTGCGGTCGGACCGGGCCCGCGCTGGTGCTGTCGAGCTGGTCCGGTTCCTCGCCGAAGTGTGCCGACAGCAGCCGGACGCCACCGTCGTAGTCGTCGGGCACAGCTACGGCGCACTCGTCACCGGACGGGCGGCGGCGGACCTGGCCGACTGCGTCACCGATCTGGTCGCGCTCGGCGCTCCGGGCATGGGCGCGTCACACGTCGACGAGCTCGCCACCGGCGCCCGGGTGTGGAGCGCCACCGCCGACGGTGACTGGATCAGTTGGGTGCCGCAGGTACGGCTGGCCGGATTCGGCCACGGAACGTCCCCGGCGGACCCGTCCTTCGGTGCCCGGCCGCTGCCGGCCGAGAGGGTCGACGGCCACGATGGCTATCTACGGCCCGGCAGCGACACGCTCAAGGCCCTCGCAGACCTGGTCACCGCCGACCCGGACCGGTCCGGCACGCAGGCCATATCGGTGGCCCGGTGAACGGGGCGCAGACGGTGGTGGCGACCAGGACACAGCGTGACCCGGTCATCGATCTGATCCGGGCGTTCGCCATCGTCGGAGTCGTCGGCGGACACTGGTGGGTAACCGCGCTACTGCTGGACGACGACGGCGTACTGGTCGCGGCCAGCCCGCTGGTCGACCTGGCCTGGCTGAGTCCGCTGACCTGGCTGGCGCAGACTCTCGGCCTGCTGTTCTTCGCGGCCGGGTTCGCCGCCGCGCGGACCACCCAGCGAACCGGCTCCGGCGGGACCGGCGGCTTCTGGCGTGGCTGGCCCCGGGCGCTCGGCGGCCCGCTGTCGGGGCTGGCCGGCTGCCTGGCGCTGGCGCTGCTCGTCGGCTATCTCGTCGGCGCGCCCACCGGCACCCTGCTGACCGTCGCGAAGCTCACGATCAGTCCCTTGTGGTTCCTGGTCGTGCTGCTGATCCTGCGGGCGGTCGGCGGGCCACTGCGCCGCGCCATCCGGCAGAGCCCGGAGCAGGCGTTCGTGATCGTCACGCCGGTGATCATGGCGGCGGTCACCACGGTCACCGCCACCGACGCCGGGCACCTGCCGTCGGCGCTCGCCGTACTCGCTGCCTGGTTGTTGCCCTTCCTCGCCGGCATGGTGATGGCCGAGTACGGTCCTCCGCCGGCCCGGTGGGCGTTGGGGATGACCGTCGGCGGCGTGGCGCTGCTGCTCGCCCTGACCGTCGTCGGCGGGTACCCGGCCAGTGCGGTGGGCGTACCGGGGCAGATCACGTCGAACCTGGACCCGCCGTCGCTGGCGACCCTGGCGTCGGTGGCGGCGCAGATCGGTGCCGCCGCGCTGATTATCAGGTGGCTGCGTGGTCGGATCGACACCACCGCCCGATGGTGGGCACCGATCGCCGGGATCAACCGGCACGCGCTGGGCATCTACCTGTGGCACCAGCCGGTGCTGGTCGGGTTGACGTTCATCGCGCTGTGGATCGCCGGCGGCACCGCCGTCGCCGGGGTGCACACCCGGCCCGACGATGCCGGATGGCTGGCCGACCGGGCCGTCTACCTGCCGCTTCTCGCCATCGGTCTCGCAGCGATGCTGCGGATTGTGCCGACCCGGCCGCCCGGGTGTACGCTCTGGCCCGGTTCAACGGCCGGACGACCTACGGAGGTGATCCCTGTGCGAGATAGCGATCCTCCCAGTCGCCGCCGGGCCGCCGGCCCACCACACTGATCCGGTGTGGCTCCGGTGCGCCCGCGCGACTCACCCGTGTCGCCCGTCAGCCCGCCTGCCGGTCGCCCCGCCAGGGGTGCCCACCCGTCGCCGGAGCCAGTCCCATGAACCGTTACGTCGCGCCGCTAGGATTCACCCTCGCCGCAGTCTGGATCGCCGTCATCTTCGTACTGGCCAGCGGCGCCCGGTGAGACGCGGTGCCGCTGATCGTTCGGTCACGGCAAGCGTGAGGTCCACAGCAGACTCAGCACGGCGGCACCCAGCGCCAGCAGCAACGCCAGGGCTGCGTACCACTGGGTTATCTCCCGCGGCACGGTCCGCTGACCGATCGACGATCCCATGTCCTCGTACACCTGGTTGAGCTCGCCCACCGACGCCGCCTCGTAGAAGTAGCCGTTGGTCGCCTCGGCCAGCTCGGCCAGCGCGAACCGGTCCACCGGCACCCGCTGCACCTGGTTGCCGATCTGCACCTGGCCGTCGTCGGTGCCGAACGCGATCGTCGACACCGGTACGTTGGCCGCCGACGCCGACGCAGCGGCCTCCTCGACCGACCGGCCCGAGGTGCGGTAGCCGTCCGACAGCAGCACGATCCGGGCCGGCGGCGGACCCTGCGCGCCGTCGGTCGGCACCAGCCGGATCGCCTCCAACGAGGTGAACACCGCCTCGCCGGTGGCGGTGGCCTCGGCCAGCACCAGACCGTCGATCGCCTGGGACACCGCAGCCCGGTCCTTGGTCGGCGAGACCAGCACGTTCGCCGACTTGGCAAACGCGACCAGCCCGATGTTGTAGCCCTCCGGCAGCTCAGCGACGAACTCCTTCGCCGCCTGCTGGGCCGCCTCGATCCGGCTGGGAGTCACATCGTCGGCCTCCATCGACAGCGACACGTCGATGGCGAGCATGACGGTGGCCCGCTCCAGCGACTCCTCGGTGTCGATCGACGGCCGGGCCAGCGCCGACGCCAGCACCAGCAGGCTGAGCAGGAACGCCCCGGCGGCCAGGTGACGGCGCCAGCCCAGACCACGCGGAGCCAGCGTACGCAGCAGGTCCACGTTGGTGAACCGGACCGCGTACGCCTTGCGGCGGAACTGACGCCACACGTACATCCCGGCGATCGCCAGAACCGGCAGCAGGGCGAGCAGCCACCAGGGCTGCAGGAAACGGATCATCGAGCTTCGCTTTCCGGGCGCGGGGTGGGGGCCGGGCGGGCGATGCCACGGGTACGGGCGTGCCGCTGCCCGGCGACGAACCGGACGATGTCCAGCAGCCAGTCCGAGTCGGTCCGCAGCCGCAGGTGGGCCGCGCCGGCACCGCGCAGAGTCTGCGCGATCGCCGCCCGCTGGGCCCCGGCCGCCTCGGCGTACCGCCGGCGCAGCCGGGGATCTGCGGTCTGCACCTCGTGCAGCGTGCCGGTCTCCGGGTCGGCCAGGGTCAGCACGCCGGCGTCGGGCAGCTCCAGCTCACGCGGATCGACCACCTCGACGGCGAGGACGTCGTGCCGGACGGCGAGTTTGCGGACCGGCCGGCCCCACTGCTGCGGCGGGGCCAGGAAATCGGAGATCACCACGGCGACACCGCGGCGACGCGGCGGCCGGTTCAGCATGTCGATCAGGGCACCGAGGTCGCTGCGGCCGGGTCGGGACTGGGTGCCGGCGATCGCCCGCAGCAGCCCGTGCGCCTCCTTACGGCCGGTCCGCGCCGGCAGCCGGGTGAGGACGCCGCCGAGCGCCGGATCACCGGTGCCGATCACCGCGCCGACCCGGTTGCCGCCCCGCGCGGTCAGGTACACCATCGCCGCCGCCGCCGAGACGGCCAGGTCCCGTTTGAGGCACCGGGCGGTGCCGAAGTCCAGGCTGGCCGACAGGTCCACCGCCACCCAGGCTTCCAGCTCCCGGTCGGCGACGGTACGCCGAACGTGCGGCACGGTGGTCCGGGCCGTCACCGGCCAGTCCATCCGGCGTACGTCGTCACCGGGCCGGTACTCGGTCGACTCACCGGCCTCGCTGCCCGGACCGGGCAGCAGCCCCACGTAGTCGCCCTGCAGCAGGCCGTCGAGCTTGCGGGTGACGGTCAGGTAGAGCCGGGACAGCACCGCCTCCGCCCGGCCCGAGCTCGGCACCGCAGCGGTCACTGCGACTGCCCGGGCCAGCCGGCGCCACCGGGCGGGCCGGGCACCGCGGCGGCCGGCGCGGCATGTCCCATCGGTCCCACCGGCTGCGGCGTCGCGTTCTGCCGGGGAGCGACCGACGGCAGCGGCACCATCTGCATGATCCGCCCGACGACGTGGTCGGCGGGCACGTCGTCGGCGAGCGCGTCGTAGCTGAGCACCAGCCGGTGACGCAGGATGTCCGGGGCGATGTCCTGCACGTCCTGCGGCAACGCGTAGTCGCGCCCGCGCAGCAGCGCCAATGCCCGGCTGGCCCGTACGATGCCCAGCGAGGCACGCGGGCTGGCTCCGTACTGGATCAGCTGCGCGACGTCCGGCATGCCGTGCTCGGCCGGCGCCCGGGTGGCCAGCACCAGGCGTACGGTGTAGTCGACCAGGGCGTTGTGCACGAACACCTTGTCCGCCTTGCGCTGCAGGTCGACCAGGTCGGTGGGCTTGAAGACGACGCTCGGCTGCGGCGCCTCCACCCCCATCCGGTAGACGATCTCCCGCTCCTCCGCGTCGGTCGGATAGCCCACCACGATCTTCATCAGGAACCGGTCGCGCTGGGCCTCCGGCAGCGGGTAGACGCCCTCCTGCTCAATCGGGTTCTGGGTGGCCATCACCAGAAACGGATCCGGTACCGGGTGCGTCTGCCCGCCCAGCGACACCTGCCGCTCGCTCATCACCTCGAGCAGCGCCGACTGCACCTTTGCCGGCGCGCGGTTGATCTCGTCGGCGAGCAGGAAGTTGACGAACACCGGCCCGAGCTCGATGTCGAACTTCTCGCTGGACTGCCGGTAGATCCGGGTGCCGACCAGGTCGGCGGGGACCAGGTCGGGGGTGAACTGGATCCGGGCGAACGAACCACCGACGACGGTGGCCAGGGTCTCCACGGCGAGCGTCTTCGCCACCCCCGGGACGCCTTCGAGTAGGCAGTGACCTCGGGCGAGCAGCGCGACGAACATTCGCTCAACCATCCGGTCCTGACCGACGATGACCCGTTTGACCTCGAACATCGCCCGCTCGAGCAGGGTCGCGTCGATGGCCGGTGTCGCCTCGGGGGGCGACGGCGGCGCAGCGGTCGGTGTCGACGATTCGGGCGTGGTCGGCTGGGCCACCGGTCCTCCACAGCGTGCTCTGGCGTCGTCAGGGTTCTGGCGTCGTCGGGTCGAAAAGGTCGTGCCGCACTAAGCGTCGCACGCCGGTCCGAACCGGCGGGCAGGGGCTGAGAAAGCACCGCCCGGTGGGTAGACACGAGGGGGATCGGCGTGTGTACGATTCAGCCGTCGCCGGGCGGCTTCCCCCGTGGCCGCCCGGCGCTCACTCCTTCAGGTGCGTGCCGCCCCTGTCCTGGTGCCTTCCCGGCCTGCTCCCAGCCTCGTCTGGCGCCTTCCTGCCTAGCGCCGCCTCGCCTGGTACCGACCTAGACTCGTACCGTGGCCGCACCCCCCGATTCCGCCGACACCGCACCGGGCGAGCAGTTGACCTGCTCCGCCAAGGGCTGCCGTGCCCCGGCGATCTGGGCGCTCAACTGGAACAATCCCCGGCTGCACCAGCCCGAACGCCGCAAAACCTGGCTGGCCTGCGCCGACCACCGGGACCGGCTCGGCGACTTCCTGCACGTACGCGGATTTCTCCGCGACGTGGCACCGCTTGGCTGATCGCCTACGCTCGTAAGGGTGACCGAACAGTCCGCCGCACCCGCAGCCCCGATCAGCCCGTTGGAGCCCTGGCCGGAGACGGTGCAGTGGCAGCCTGTCTCCCGTGACCTGGTCTGGGTGGAGCTGATCCGGCTCGCCATCGGGATGAGTTTCCTGCTCGTCGGGCTCGGCATCGGCTGGGCGATCACCGGCTTCTGGTTCGTCGGCGTCGGCTTCGCCGCCGCCGTGCTGCTCACCGTGCTGCGGGTGGTGGCGACGGTACGGGCCGTCTACGCCTGGGGGTACGCCGAACGCGACGACGACCTGCTGGTGCGGCACGGGCTGCTGGTCCGCCGGATGTCGATCGTCCCGTACGCCCGGATGCAGTTCGTCGACGTCTCCGCCGGCCCGCTGGAGCGGGCCTTCGACCTGGCGACCGTGCAGTTGCATACGGCCGCGGCAGCCAGCGACGCCCGGGTGCCCGGGCTGCGGCCCGCCGAGGCGTCCCGGCTACGGGACCGGCTCACCGCGCTCGGCGAGATCCGGGCGGAGGGTCTGTGAGCCAGCCGCACGAACCGGTCCTGCCGCCGCACCCGCTGCCCGGCCAGGCCTACCCGCTGCCCGGCCAGCCGTACCCGCCGTACCCGCCGCCCGGCCCGGTCGAGGAGCCCCGCCAGCGGCTGCATCCGCTGAGCCCGATCCTCAAGGGCAGCAGGGCGCTCGTGGTGATCATCGCCGGCCTGTCCTGGCAGACGCTCGGCCGGGTCGGTTTCGGCCGCTTCGCGCTGCTGGTCGTGCTGTGCCTGCTCGGCTACCTGGCGGTGGCGGTGATCAGCTGGTACAACACCGGCTACCACGTGGTCGGCCGTGAGCTGCGAATTCACGAAGGTCTGCTGTGGCGGCGGACCCGTGCCATCCCGCTGGAGCGGCTGCAGGCCGTCGAAGTGGTCCGGCCACTGCTCGCCCAGCTGACCGGTCTGGCCGAGCTGCGGCTCGAAGTGGTCGGCGGCGGCCAGACCGAGGCGCCGCTGGCGTACCTGACCGTCGCCGACGCCGCCGCGCTGCGGGCCCGGCTGCTGGCGCTCGCCGGCCGCGCCGGCCGCGCCGGGCCGGCACCGGACGCGACAGCCCCCGGCGGGACGGCACCGCCGCCGGACGGCGCCCCGGCCGGCCTGCCCGACCCATCGGCGCCGCCACCCGGCCGGCTGCTGCACACCGTGGTCAACCGGGACCTGCTGATCAGCCAGCTGCTCACCCCGCAGACCATGTTCCTGCCGTTCGGTGTCGCGTTCGTGATCGCCCAGTTCGCGATGGACGCCACCTGGTCGTTCGTGGCGGTCGCCAGCACCCTGACCGCCACCGCCGGGGTGATCCTGCAGCCGATCCGGCGGGTGCTCAGCGACTGGAACTTCCGGCTGGCCCGCGACGAGGTGGGTCTGCGGGTCCGGCACGGGCTGACCGAGACCCGGTCGCAGACCGTACCGCTGCACCGGATTCAGGCGATCGGGGCGACCTGGCCACTGCTGTGGCGGGGAAAGAAGTGGCTGCGGATGCGGCTGCACGTCGCCGGCTACGCCGCACCGGACGGGCAGGGCGGCGGCACCCAGTCCGACCAGTTGCTGCCGGTCGGCGTACTGTCCACCGCCAACCACATCCTCGCCGACGTGCTGCCCGGCATCGCGCTCGACGCGCTGCCGATGACGCCGCCGCCGCGCCGTGCCCGCTGGCTCAACCCGCTGGTGCAGCCGAAGCTCGGTGCCGGGCTTGCCGACGACGTGTTCAACGTCCGCGGCGGGCTGCTGACCCGGCAGATGCTGGTCGTGCCGTACGCGCGGATGCAGAGCATACGGGTGGTGCGCGGGCCGTTGCAGCGGCTGCTCGGGTTGGCCACCGTGTACGCCGACACCGCCGGTGGGCCGAGCGCCGCCGCCAAGGACCGGGACGTGGCCGAGGCATGGTGGCTGGCGGCGGAGCTGAGCGACCGGGCCCGCGCCGCCCGTAGCACGCCGGCTGAGCCTCGGCCGTCGGCTGAGCCAGCCGCACCGGCCGAGCCACCGCCGTCGATCTAGAAGAATTGTGGTCGATATACCGGCCAAATCCTTCTAGATCAGCTGCCGGACGAGTGCGGGCAGCACCGTACCGATGGGTTCGCGCAGCACCGCGTCGGCGATCGGGTCGTACGGCGTCGCCGCCGCGTTGACGATCACCACCCGGGTGCCGGCTTCGGCAGCGATCTCCACCAGCCCGGCGGCCGGCTGCACGGTCAGCGACGTCCCGACGGCGAGCAGCAGGTCGCAGCGTTCGGCGGCACGCACCGCCCGGCGCAGGGTAGGCCCGTGCAGCGACTGGCCGAACGAGATCGTCGCCGCCTTCAGGATGCCGCCGCACAAGCGGCAGTCCGGGTCGTCCTCACCGGCGGCCACCCGGGCCAGCGCCTCGTCCATGCCGGTCCGGTCGTCGCAGCTCAGGCACTCGACCTCGGAAATGGTGCCGTGGATCTCGATCACCTTGTCCGGGCTGTTGCCGGCGCGTTGGTGCAGGCCGTCGATGTTCTGGGTGACGATCGCGGCGAGCCGGCCGGACCGCTCCAACTCCACCAGGCTCGCGTGGCCGCCGTTCGGCTGTGCAGACCAGGCCGGATGGTCCCGGCGGCCGATCCAGGACCGCCGCCGCACCGCCGGGTCGGCGACGTACGCGTCGAGGGTGAACAGCTTGGCCGCCTCCGGGTCCCGGGTCCAGACGCCGTTGGGGCCCCGGAAGTCGGGTATCCCGGAGTCGGTGGAGATGCCGGCTCCGGTCAGCACCAGGATGTCCCGGGCTGCGGCCAGCCACTGCACCACCTCGTCGGCAGGTGTCGCGCTCGATCGGTCGGACATGTCCCCGACGGTAACCGCCGTTCGCGGCGTCGGCCGCCGCGATCCCTGCGGGCGAGGGCGAGCCGCGTCCACCGCAGGTGCCGATCGCCGGGTCACCCGTCACCGTCGTCGTCCGGCTCGCCGGCCGGCATCAGCCCGGACAGGTGCAGCACAGCCCGGATGCGCCGGGCGGAGCTCGCGTCCCACCGGTTCAGAATGGCGAGTGCCTGCAGGAACGGTCGACACGGTGCCGGGATGCCGCCGCACCGGTGACACTCCCCGGTGGTGCGGTTCGGGATGTGGGTCCGAGCGGTGGAGTTCGCATCATGGACGACTCGGGCCAGCTCCGGTGACCAGGTAGGGTCGCCGCCTCGCGCCGGGTCGTCCAGGACGCCAGCGGGAGTTGGCGCGACGCCGCGTCCCCCGGCGAGCTGGAAACGGTCGTCCTGGTCCGGATCTGTCTCCCCCGGGTTGCGCTTCGGCAGCGGCGGCCGGTTCGGTGTCGGATCGACGTTCCGCGGCACGCCGATCGAGGTGTAGCGGGCCAGCCTCGGCGTCCCACCGATCCCGTCGTTTCTGATCATCATTACCCCCTCGGATCGATTACGAACAGCGTGTATCTTTTTGCTGAGTTCCACCCTGGATCGCTGACGATGCTCAATGAAAGAAGGCGTTAGACACAGGGAATGTACGTGCTGTCCAGGCCAGCAAGAGATCAACAAGTTCGAGTGATTTGAGGGATGTGAAGGTCTATGGCTGGGAACGATTATCTGATATCGGAGCTACGCCGGCTGCGCGAGTCGTTCGGGCTGACCCAGGATGCGTGGGCCGACCGAATCCACTTCTCGGCGAAACACGTGGGTGCCATCGAGCGCGGCGAGCGACCCGCGCTGCCGGACTACCTGAAGGCCGGCGACAAGGTGTTCGGCACCGCGCTGGTCAGGTTCTATCGGGAGTTCGTCCGGGGCGACTGGACACCCGTGTGGTACCGACCGTTCGTCGAGTACGAAGGTCGGGCGACCCTGCTGCGGATCTACCATCCGACGCTGATCCCCGGACTGCTGCAAACCGAGGCGTACGCACGCGCTCTCCTACCGGCGATGAACGTCCCGGCCGAGGACGTCGAACAGACGCTCGCGGCACGGCTGGACCGGCAAGAGATCATCACCCGAACCACCAGCCCCTGCCGCCTGGTCGTGATACTCGACGAAATGGCGATCCGCCGCACCTCCGGCGGGCCGGAAGTGATGCGCGAGCAGCTCAAAGCACTGACGGAGGTGGGCGATCGACCGAATGTACAGATCCACGTGGTGCCACTGGCCACCCCGGCGTATGTCGGGATGTACGGCCCGATCGTCCTAGCCTCGGTTGAGGGTCGCACAGTTGGCTTCCTCGAAGGCCACCAGGAAGGCCGGGTGGTGGAGTCGCCCGACCGCACCGCGAGCCTGGAGAGCGACTGGGAGTCGATCCGGCAGTACGCTCTACCCTGCGCGCAGTCGCTCGAACTGATCACGAAGGCGGGAGAGACATGGACCTGACCAAGCCTCGTTGGCGTAAGAGCACCAAGTCCGACACAGGGGCCTGCGTCGAGGTGGCCGACAACGTCGCCGGGCGCGTCCTCGTACGGGACACCAAGGACCGCGACGGCGCGATGCTGACCTTCGGACCGACCGCGTGGCAGTCCTTCGTGTCGACGGCCGCCGCCCTGAAGCCCTGAGCCATCGGACAGCGCCAAGTCGGCCGTAGGCCGGACAACCCAGCCTTCGGCTCCGCTCTCACGGTTGGAGCCGAGGCTGGGTCGACCTATTGGGCTGCGGTGCTCTCGTTCTCCGGCAGCTGGTCCGTCGCCCGCAGCGGCGACAGCAGGGCCGGCAGGAAGGCGGCGGTCATCCCGGCCGTGCCGATCCACAGTACGGCGGACGCCCCGAACAGGCCGCCGAGCGCACCGCCGAGCAGCGCCGCGACCGGCATGCTGCCCCACTGGACGAACCGGACCGTGGCGCCGCTCATCCGCCCGAGTAGCCGGTCCGGGGTTACCCGCTGTTGCAGGCCGGCCTGTGCGATCAGCCGGACCACGCCACCGAAGGACAGCAGGGCCAACCCGGCCACGGTGAGCCAGCGGGGTACGCCGGTTGCGGTGGCCGGCAGCAGCGCAGCGGCCGGTGCGGTGCACAGTGGTGCCAACCAGATCGCCGGACCCGGGCCGATCCTGGCGATCAGCCGGCCGGCCAGCAACGCGCCGACGAACCCACCGCAGGCCATCGCCGAGAGCACCGAGCCGATGCCAGACGTACTCAGATCCAGATCGGTTGCTTCCGGCCGCACCACCTCGACGGTACGGATTCGCAGCGTGCCGAGCGCGGACAACAGCATCCCGGCGGCGCTCACGATCAGCGTGAGCGGTGCACCGAGCCAGCCGACCGGGGGACCCGCCAGACCGGGGCCGCTGATGCTGACGGCGGAACGGGCCGCAGCGATCCTGCTGTTCGCCTCGACCAGGTGGTCACGACCGACCAACGTAGGGACATAGCTTGTATATCCGACCTCAAACAGTACGGTCAGCAGTCCGTGGCCGAGAGCAATCGCGTACAGCAGCCAGATCGACAGCGCATCGGCCCACCAGGCCAGCGGTAGCGTCATCAGCAGCGCGGCCCGGAGCAAATCCGTGTTGACCATCACCGGGCGCTTGCGCCACCGGTCGACCCACGCACCCGCCGGCAGCCCGATCAGCAGCGACCCGGCCGTGGTCATCGCGGTCAGCACGCCGACCTCGAACTCGTCCGCGTCCAGCCAGAGGATCGCCACCAGCGGCAGCGCGAGGTAGACGAACCGATCGGCGAGTTGCCCGGCGACGGTCGCACCGAAGATCCATCGGAAATGGTCACCGGAGGCGCCCGGGGAATCGGTCGCGCGATCGCAGAACGCCTCGCCGACGGGGGTCAGACGGCGCAACGGGCGGCGGCCACCGCCGAGTCCGCCGGTCCGCTGCTCGGTTGGGTCAACAACGCTGCGGTCCTCGCTGACGCGGGTATGAGTGACGCGTCGGCGGCCCGAATCCTGGACGTGATCTCCACCAACCTGGCCTTGGCGGTCGCCGGCTGCCACGTCGCGGTCAACCACTTCCTGACGCAGGGCGTAGCGGGGCCATCGTGAACGTCTCGTCCCACCAGGCCCAGCGCCCGGTCCGCAGAGCGCTGCCCTACGCGACCGTGACGGCGGTGGTGCGTTCGATGTGTTCGAACGGCCAAGCGCGGTGGTCCACCCGTGCAAGTTGTGCGAACCCGCCTGACCGTGCTGGGGAGATGTGGTGGTCGTCGAGGAGGGACGGTACGCCAACCCGAGCCTGACCAGTATCTCCCCGGACAAGGCGGCGGTCGCCCGGCTGGCGGTCCGACGGCTCGTCGACCGGATCGAAGGGCGTCCGCTCCGGCCGCCGTACGACGTGCAGACCCGTTCACACTGGCGGTCCGGCAGAGCACCGCCGGGGACGGCCCGGACGGCAGCGGTGACCCGGACGCGGCCGGCGCGCGGTCCGGCTTTCGTGGTTCGACGCAGGTCGAGCACCTAGGCTGATTGGTCATGGGACACATGCCGGAAAACAGTTTGCGCCCGGGTGCCACCGCCCGGGTCGAGCTGACCGTGACCGATTCCGACACCGCCCAGACGGTCGGCTCGGGCGACGTACCGGTCCTCGGTACGCCGCGGCTGCTCGCGCTGGCCGAGGCGGCGACGGTCGCCGCCACCGCCACCGGGCTGCCACCCGGCATGACCACCGTCGGCACCCGGGTCGAGCTGGACCACCGGGCGGCGACCCCGGTCGGCCGTACGGTGGCCGCGATGGCCCGGCTGACCGAGGTCGACGGGCGGCGGCTGGTCTTCGAGGTGGTGGTGTTCGAGGGGAGTACGACCGTCGCGCAGGGCCGCATCGAGCGGGCTCTGGTCGACCGGCACCGGTTCGTCGAGCGGGCCTTTGACCGCACGCCGGCGCCACGCGTCGGCGACGACCCCACCGGTGAGCGGGCAGTCTCCGGATGAGCGCCCGGTTCGTCGAGGTCGGCGACCGGGTGTACGTGCTGCGCCGGACCCGGCTCGACGTCAACTCGACGCTGGTCGTCGGCGCGGCCGCCGCCGTGCTCGTCGACACCGGCGCTACGCCGGCCGAGGCCGCCGAGCTGGTCGAGGCGGCCCGACGGATCACCCACCTACCGTGGTCGGTGGTGAACACCCATCACCACTTCGACCACTGCTTCGGCAACCAGGTGGCCGCCGGGGATCCGCCCGCGCCGGTGTGGGCCCATCAGGAGGCGGTCCGGCTGCTGGCCCGCCCGGTCGAGGTGGTCCGCGACGAGGCGTACCGCGAAATGATCGGCCACGATCCGCTGCTGGCCGAGCAGCTCAGCCACGCGGTGGTTCACCCACCGGACCGTACGGTGACCCGCGCCGCGACGCTCGACCTGGGCGGCCGGGCGGTCGAGCTGTGGCATCCCGGGCGCGGGCACACCATCGGCGACCTGGTGGTGCACATCCCGGACGCGGACCTGCTGGTCGCCGGTGACCTGGTCGAGCAGGGTGCCCCACCGTCGTTCGACGACGCGTACCCGCTGGAGTGGCCGGACACCCTGGCGGCGGTGCTGCGGCGGCTCGGCCCGGTCAGTGTCGTGGTGCCGGGCCACGGCGCCTGCGTCGGTGTCGACTTCGTCCGGGCCCAGCACGCCGAGCTGGTGGCGTTGGAGTGGCTGATCCGCGACGGACACGCCGACGGCGCGCCGCCGGCACGGGTCGCCGCACGGGCACCGTTCGGGCCGCGGGCGGCGGGCACCGCGATCGTCCGCGGCTACGCCGAACTGTCCAACCGGGCCTGACCGCCCTCGGCTCGGCCGTCGAGGGCTGGCGACGCTGGCCCGGGGCCGATGCTGAGGAGTATGGGCAGTGGACCGGCGTCGACGTCGACCAGGTCACCGAGACGGATCTCGTCGAGCGCGGTGAGGAAAGCCGCGCGGGCCCGGCGCAGCTCGACCCGCAACCGGCAGCCGGCGCGCAGCGGGCAGGCCGGCTGTTCGCAGGAGACGACCTCACCGTCGCCTTCGAATGCCCTTACCACCTGGGCCACGGTCATCTCGGCGGCGGCTGGGGCGAACGCGGTGCCGCCTGCCCGGCCCCGCACGGTGACCAGAACGCCGAGCCGCTGCAACCGTTGCACGACCTTGGCGACGTGGCTGCGCGGCAGGGCGAGCCGGGCGGCCAGGTCGTCCACCGTGGTACGGGTGCGGGATGCGGCGGCGAACATGGCGACCCGTAACGCCATGTCCGTGGACCGGTTGAGCTTCACGTCCCGACCCTAATCAGCCACGGCAGACCGGCAGGCCCGGCGCGGTGTGAACGGGCTCGGGACCAATGGCCCTAAAGAGGAGTCACAGATTCCTGTTTAGTGACGTCGTACCCGTTCAATGCCCAAAGGAGTGATTGTGCTCTCGGAGTCCTCAGCAGCGGTGGTGACCGCGACCCTGCCCGCCGTGCAGGCCCACGGCGAGGCCATCACCAGCCGGTTCTACCAGCGGATGTTCGCCGCCCATCCGGAGCTGCTGGATCTGTTCAACCGGGGTAACCAGGCGACCGGCCGCCAGCAGGCGGCGCTGGCCACCGCAGTGGTCGCCTACGCCGAGCACCTGACCGGGCGCAGCACGCTGCCCTGGGCGCCGATTCTGGACCGGATCGCGCACAAGCACGCCTCGCTCGGCATCACCGCCACCCAGTATCCGATCGTCGGACGGCATCTGCTCGCCGCCGTCGCCGAGGTGCTCGGCGATGCCGTGACGCCCGAGGTCGCGGCGGCGTGGGACGAGGTCTACTGGTTGCTGGCCTGCGAGCTGATCGCCCGGGAGGCCCGGCTGTACACCGTCGCCGGCCTTCCCTTGCGGGCCGGTGCCGGCTGGCGGCCGTGGCGGGTCGTCGAGAAGGTTCCGGAGACCGCCGACGTCGTGTCGCTGATCCTGGCCCCGGCCGACGGCGACGCGGCACCCACCTTCACGCCCGGTCAGTACGTCTCGGTCGCGGTCGATCTGGGAGGCGGACAGGGACAGCAGATCCGTCAGTACAGTCTGTCCGGTCGGCCCGGTGCCGTCACCTGGCGGATCACCGTCAAACGGCTCCGGGGCGGGGCCGGCGCGGCGGGTGGGTCAGCCGGGTCGCCGGCACCGGACGGGACGGTCTCCAGCCAACTGCACGACCGGACCGCCGTCGGTGACGTCCTGCGGCTGAGCCCGGCGTTCGGCGAGGTCAGCTCGATTGGCGACACCGGCGCGCCGCTGCTGCTGGTCAGTGCCGGAATCGGCGTCACCCCGGCGATGGCGGCCCTCGCCCAGCTGAGCACGGTCGCGCCGGCCCGCGAGGTGGTGCTGGTGCACGCCGACCGGTCGGCGACCGCGCACCCGCTGCGCCACGAGTTGCCGGAGCTCCAGCAGCGGCTGCCCAACCTGTCGGTGCACCTGTGGTACGAGGACGCCACCGACGGCGAGAGTGTCGGGCTGAAGGCGACCCTCCACGCCGGGCGGGTGGATCCGGCGCTGATCCCGCTCACGCCGGGAGCCTGGGCGCACCTGTGCGGGCCGGTGCCGTTCATGGCGCAGGTCCGCAGCGGGCTGCGCGACCGAGGCCTGCCGGTGGACCGGATCGCGTACGAGGTGTTCGGTCCGGGCATGCTCAGCGGCTGACCGGCTGAGCACCGGCGGTTTGGGCCGTGACGCCGGTGATCAGTCGAAGCGTTCGGCGACGGCTGACCGGGTCGGCATCGACACCGCGCCGCCCGGTGACTCGCACACCAGCCCCGCCACCTGCAAGGCGAACCCGACCCGGGCCGCCCAGCCGGCCGCGTCGGCCGGCAACCCGGCGTCGAGCAGTTCGGCGATCAGGGCGGCCATCACCGAGTCACCGGCGCCGGTGGCGTCGACCGCGGCCACCCTCGGGGCGGCCACGGTCAGCACCTCGCGGCCGGCGCTGACCAGGGCGCCGGCCGCGCCCCGGGTGACCACCACCGCGCCCGCGCCAAGATCGTGCAGCAGCGCGGCGGCGGTCACCGGATCGGCGCCGTCGTAGAGCACCTCGGCGTCGGCGGCGCTCAGCTTGACCAGGTCGGCGGTTGCCGCGAAGCCGGCGACGACCTGCCGGTACGCGGCCAGCGACTCGGCGTCGGGCAGCAGTCGGGGCCGGACGTTGGGGTCGAAGACCCGAAGCCCGCTGGCACCCGTCCAGGCCTGCCGGGCGGCGGCCAGGGTCGGCTCGCACAGCAGCGCGATGGAGCCGCAGTAGAGCACAGCGGCGTCGCCGACCAGTTTCCCGTCGAGGCTGGCCGGTTCGAGCAGTCCATACGAGGGCGGGTCACCGTAGAAGCGGAAGTTCGGCTCGGCGCCGGTGAAGGTGGCCACCGCAAGGGTGGTGGGCGCGGGCACGGTGACCAAGCCCCGGTCGCCGACCCCGGCGGTACGCAGGAAGTCGCGGATCCGGTCGGCGAGCGGATCGTCGCCGAGGGTCCCGGCGAACTCGACCGCGCCGCCGAGCCGGGCGACGCCGACCGCGACGTTCAGCGGTGCCCCGCCGATCACCTGGCGGTAGACCGGCTGGCCGGCGCATTCGCCGTCGAGCAGGTCGATCAGTGCCTCGCCGAGCACCACCGCGTACCGCATGGATCTCCTCCCACCTGCAGTTGCGCCGCTCCGAAGTTTGCCAGGTCGGTGCCCTGGTGCCGGTCGCCACCCCGCACCCGCAAGCACATCGAGCAGCGACTATTGCACTTCCGATCGATGTATGGTGGGATATCGATTACCGGGACAGCGTGGGGGCAACTCGCTGTCCCTTGGACTCGCCGGGAGCTGCGCGAGCGCGCTAGACGTCCATCGGACGGCACGTCGGTCAACCGCGTCCGCGGCACGGCTGGCCAGTCGCCGTTCCTCCTCATTTTTCCTGACGTTCCGCCATGTCGGAACCCATCGCCCTGTCCGCCGGCCCGGGTTTGTCCCGCGCCGTGGACCGGTTCACGAAGGAGTCTCGGTGAAAGCTCTACGCAGAGTGGCGGTAGTTGCCGCCGCTTCCGCGCTCACCGCCGGCCTGCTCACGGTGGTGACCCCCAACGCGGCTTCCGCGCACGGTGCCGCCATGGCACCGGGCAGCCGCACCTACCTCTGCTGGGTCGACGGTCTGTCGCAGACCGGCCAGATCATCCCGCAGAACCCGGCCTGCTCGGCCGCCGTCGCCCAGAGCGGGGCCAACTCGCTGTACAACTGGTTCAGCGTGCTGCGCTCCGACGCGGGTGGCCGCACCACCGGCTTTATCCCCGACGGACAGCTGTGCAGCGGTGGCAACTCCGGCTTCTCCGGCTACAACCTGGCCCGCAACGACTGGCCGCTGACCCACCTGACCGCCGGTGCCCGAATGGAGTTCAAGTACAGCAACTGGGCCCACCACCCTGGCACGTTCTACTTCTACGTGACCAAGGACAGCTGGAGCCCGAACCGGGCGCTGGCCTGGAGCGACCTGGAAGCGACGCCGTTCCTGACGGTTACCAACCCGCCGCAGCGCGGCGCGGTCGGCACCAATGACGGCCACTACTACTTCAGCGGCAACCTGCCCAGCAACAAGAGCGGCCGGCACATCATCTACTCGCGGTGGGTCCGCTCGGACAGCCAGGAGAACTTCTTCGGCTGTTCGGACGTCACGTTCGACGGTGGCAACGGTGAGGTCACCGGGATTAAAGGCAACCCGAACCCGACCCCGCCGCCGACCACCGCTCCGCCGCCCACCACGGCCCCGCCGACCACCGCGCCCCCGACCACCGCGCCGCCGACCATCAACCCGCCCACCGGTGGCTGCTCGGCAACCTACCAGACCACCAGCTCCTGGTCCGGTGGATTCCAGGGTGAGGTGACCGTCACCAACAACAGTTCCGCGAGCATCGGCGGATGGACCACGACCCTGAACTTCGACAGCGGGGTCACCATCAACAGCCTGTGGAGCGGCACCCACACGGTGAGCGGATCGAGTGTCACCGTCCGCAACGCGACCTGGAACGGGTCGCTGTCGCCGAACGGGTCGACCACATTCGGCTTCGTCGCCAACGGCAGCCCCGGCACACCGTCGACGGCCTGCTCCGCGAGCTGATCCACCGCCACACACGGCAGATTCCCACCTGGCCGGGCCCGGCAGCGCGAAACGCTGCCGGGCCCGTCGGCGCGTGGCCGCGCAGGTCGAGTCGACGCGTGACTCGGTAGTCCCGGCGACGCGGACCGCAGTGGGTCAGGCCACCATCGACCCGACCACCGGCTTGGTGAGCAGCGCCGACTGGTTGCGCCGGATGCCGGGGTCGAGCGAACGCTCCACGAAGATCGCGTGCCAGATGCAGAACACCAGCACCGTCCACACCTTGCGGGAGTGGTCGGCCTCCTCACGCTTGTGCTCGTCGAGCAGCCGCATCGCGTACGACAGGTCGAGCAGGTCACCGGCGCCAGAGGTGGCGAAGATGTGCCGGGCCCACTCGTACATCTCGCCGCGCAGCCACACCCGGGTCGGGGTCGGGAAACCGAGCTTGCGCCGGTTCACGATGGCTGGCGGCACCACGCCCTGCAGGGCCTGGCGCATCGCGTACTTGGTGGCATCGGAACGGGGCGGCAACCGCAGCTCTACCGGGATCTTCGCGGCTACGTCGAAGACCTGCTTGTCCAGGAACGGCACCCGCACCTCCAGCGAGTGCGCCATCGAGATCCGGTCCGCCTTGACCAGGATGTCGCCGCGCAGCCAGGTGTACAGGTCGACGTACTGCATCTTGGTGACGTCGTCGAGCTCGGCGCACTCGGCGTAGATCGGCGCGGTCACGTCGGTGTAGCGCACCGACGGGTCGTAGCGGCGCAGCAGGTGCCGCTTCTCCTCCTCGGTGAACATCCGCGCGTTGCCGTAGTAACGCTCCTCGATCGGGGTGGTGCCCCGCTCCAGGAAACTCTTGCCCTTGACCCCCTGCGGGATCACCTTCGAGACGGCGCGCAGCCCCTTCTGCATCGGATCCGGCAGTCCGTGCACCGCGCCCAGCGACAACGGCTCCCGGTAGATGGTGTAGCCGCCGAAGAACTCGTCCGCGCCTTCGCCGGAGAGCACCACAGTCACGTGTTCGGCGGCCTTCTGCGCCACGAAGTACAGCGGCACCAGCGCCGGGTCGGCCACCGGGTCGTCCAGGTGCCAGACGATGCGCGGCAAAGCCTCCATCATGTCCTGCGGCCCGATCTTCGTCGGGATGGTGGTCACGTTCAGGTGCCGGGCCGAGTCCTGGGCCACCTCGATCTCCGAGTAGCCCGACACGTCGTACCCGACGGTGAAGGTCAGGATGTTCGGGTTGAACTCGCGGGCCAGCGCCACCACCGCTGTCGAGTCGATGCCGCTGGACAGGAACGCTCCGACCGGCACATCGGCCCGCATGTGCATGCGTACGCTCTCCCGCAGCGTTTCGCGGATCTCGTCGTAGAGCCGCTGCGGGTCCGGCGTCGGCGCCGGCCGGAAGATCGGCTGGTACCAGCGGCGGACCTGCACCCCGCCGGCCGGATCTGGCGCCGGACCGCCGGTCGTCGGGTCCAGCGCCGGGGGCGACCAGGTCAGACACTCCCCGGAGCCGATCCGGCTGATCCCGGAGTGCAGGGTGCGCGGCTCCGGCACGTACTGCAGGGTCAGGTAGTGCGACAGATTCGCGGTGTCCACCCCGGCGTCGCCGGCGCCCGCGGCGGCGGAGAACGGCAGCAGCGCCTTCTTCTCCGAGGCCAGGTAGATGCCGTCCGGGGTCTGCAGGTAGTGCAGCGGCTTGATGCCGAAGTAGTCCCGGGCACCGAACGCCCGACGCCGCTGCCGGTCCCAGATCACGAAGGCGAACATGCCGCGCAGCTTGTGCAGCACCTTCTCGCCCCAGTAGTGGTACCCGGCGACGATCACTTCACCGTCACCGGCGGTGACGAACTGCGCGCCGAACTCCCGGACCAGTTGGTCCCGCAGCTCGATGTAGTTGTAGATCTCGCCGTTGAAGGTGAGCAGGTAGCGGCCGTCGGCGTAGGCGAGCGGCTCCTGGCTGGACGCCACGTCGATGATGGCCAGCCGCTTGTGCGCGAACACCGCGTCCGCCCACCGGCCGGTCGGGTCGCCGATCACCTCCACGCCGGTCTCGTCCGGGCCACGGTGGTGCAGGCATTCCAACGCGTGGGCGAGCGCGTCGCGGTGTGCGCCGGCGTCGCCGCGGGCGCTGAAAAAGGCCAGGAGTCCGCACATGGCAGACATCTTTTCACGTGCCGGTCACGCGGTACCGTCGAGTACGCCCAACCGTGGGGAGGACGCAATGACACAAGATCAGACCGAGGGCACGGCACCGGACCGGGCCGGAGCCACCGGCACCGAGACGACCGCCGAAGGCACCGGGACGACCGCCGAGGTCGTCGCCGAGCAGCCGCGCACCGAGTCGCACGACCCGGACTTCCCGGAGAAGCTCCTGGAGTTCATGCGCACCGGCTGGCGCGACGACACGTTGCCGCTCGCCCCGCGTACCGAGGCGCCGAACCACGCCCGCCGCCGCGCCGCCCTCGCCAACGCCTTCCCCAGCGAGACCCTGGTGGTGCCCACCGGCACCGAGAAGACCCGGGCCAACGACACCGACTACCCGTTCCGGCCGGGCAGCGACTTCGTCTACCTGACCGGTGACCACGATCCGGACAGCGTGCTGGTGCTGCACCCGACCGGGGACGGGCACGACGCGGTGCTCTACACCCGGCAGCGGTCGTCGCGGGACAACGACGAGTTCTTCCGCAGCCGCGACGGCGAGTTGTGGGTGGGCCGGCGGCGCACCCTGGCGGAGAAGTCGACCGAGCTGGGTCTGCGCACGGCACCGCTGAGTGAGCTGCCGCAGGCGTTGGCCGGGTGCGCGCCGGCCCGGACCCGGGTGCTGCGCGGCTTCGACCCCCGGGTGGACGCGGCGGTGCTGCCGTACGACAGCGGCGACGACGCCGGGGCCCGCGACCGTGAGCTGGCCACGGCGATCGCCGAGGCGAAGCTGGTCAAGGACGAGTGGGAGGTCGCCCAGCTGCAGGCGGCGATCGACGCGACGGTCCGCGGCTTCGAGGACGTGGCCCGGGTGCTGCCGGCCGACCGGCCGGTCGCCGAACGGCTGCTGGAGGGGATCTTCGCGCTGCGGGCCCGGCACGACGGCAACGACGTCGGTTACGGTTCGATCGTCGGCGCGGGCGCGCACGCGACGATCCTGCACTGGGTCCGCAACGACGGCGTCACCCGTCCGGGTGAACTGCTGCTGATGGACATGGGCGTGGAGGGGCACCATCTCTACACCGCCGACGTGACCCGGACCCTGCCGGTGTCCGGCCGGTTCACCGCCCTGCAGCGGCAGGTCTACGACATCGTGTACGCCGCGCAGCAGGCCGGCATGGACTACATCAAGCCGGGGGTGAAGTTCAGCGACGTGCACCAGACCTGCATGCGGGTGCTCGCCGAAGGCCTGGCCGAGCTGGGCGTGCTGCCGGTCAGCGTGGACGAGGCGATGGAGAAGGAGTCGACCGTCTACCGTCGATGGACGCTGCACGGCTTCGGCCACATGCTCGGCATCGACGTGCACGACTGCTCGTACGCCCGTAAGAAACGCTACCGCGACGGCGAGCTCGGCGAGGGGTACGTGCTGACCGTCGAGCCCGGCCTGTACTTCCAGCCGGAGGACGAGCTGGTGCCCGAGGAGCTGCGCGGCGTCGGCATCCGGATCGAGGACGACGTGCTGGTCACCGCCGCCGGGGCGGTGAACCTGTCGGCCGGGCTGCCCCGGCAGGCCGACGAGGTCGAGGCATGGCTGGCGGCGCAGCGCGACGCCGGCCCCCGGCTGCCCTGACGACGCTCGACTGCACTGACGCTCGGCTGCCCCGTCCGTCGTCGGCCTGATCCGGTGCCGATCCCTGCACCGGTCGGTTGACGAAGACCGGGGCGAGCCAGATGGCGGTGGTGCCCAGGCCCTGAATGCAGTTCAGGTCGTCGATCACACCCGGTAGGTCGCCGCCCTGGTAGAAACCTTGTCGGTGGGGTCGTGACCGGTGACGAGCCGGTCGCCGGTCAGCCCGTGCCCGGCTCGCCGTTGGCGAACCGGTCGGGCAGCCGGCGCCGGGACGCCGGCCAAGGCGGCGGCGAGAGCGTACGGCGCCAGGCGGGACGCACGGGTGCGGCTTCCGTCGACAGCCTTGCGTTGACGATGAGCGCACGCTAACCCTTGCTGCAAGATTCTGCAGTATCTTGCAGGCGTGGCGACGGGCGGACCGCACCGGCCCGTCGACGGACGGCAGTTCAGGTGGCGCGGCGGTGGATCAGCGGCGGGTCGGCATTGCGGCGCGGTCAGTCCAGGTCGCAGGGCGCGCCGTTGGTTAGGCACCGCTGCGGGGTGGCGCCGCGGCCGTGGCGTTCGAAGTGGAACCGCAGCGGCACGGACGACCGGGCCCCGACCGGTACCGAGCTGGTGAAGACGTACTCCCGGCCGGACCGGCGCATGGTCGCCTGCGGCGCGCCTTCGACCCAGGCCGTGTGCAGCTGGCCGACGTTGTCCGGAAACCGGATGGTGACGGTCCAGTCACGATCGCGTCCCGAGGTGTTCACCACCAGCACCTCGGCGATGAAGCCGTCGCCGAACTGCTGTAGCACGCTGTAGCGGCCGACCACGTCGGGATCGACGGGCGGCGCCGGGGTGCGGGGCGGGGCGGATGTGGTGGCGTGCGACGGCTCGTGGATCGGGCCGGACGGCGACGGCGGCATGGCGGCCGGAGTGGATGGCGCCGGCGAGGAGGGAGCTGACGAGGAGGGTGCGGGTCGCAGGACCGCCTCGCCGGACGGCGGCGGGGCGGCGGCGACAAGCTGGCCGCCGGTGTTCACCGCCGGCGGGCTCGCGGCGACCCGCGGTTCAGGCTCGGGGACCACGGTCGGCGGTGGCTCACCGATCGCCCGGGTCTGCATGGGTACGCAACCGGCGGCCACCAGCAAGATGACCACCATGACAGCGAGTCCACTCAGGACAACTACCCACGGCGCCAGGGCGATCACGGTGGAGGGGGTCCAGGCGATGCGCGCGGCGTGCCTGCCGTCCACGTTGGCCCCCTTTTCGCACCGGTGTCCCGCGGAAGAGTAGCGATTCCGACCCGCAGTGCAAAAGGCCCAGTTACTGACTAGTTAGTCGAGTGGGGTAACAGTACAGATACGCACCGCGTTGCGACCAAGCCGCAACAGATAGTGGAATCGCTGACCGGGCACCGACCGACCGTCGGCGTCGAGGTACTCCCACTCCACCTCGACCGCCACCAACGTCATGCTCACCTGCTGGATCTGGTGGAAGCGGGCGTGCGACGCGACGATCCGCCGTTGGGCGTAGTCGGGCGCGGCGCCGACGAAGGACAGTGCCACTGCCGCTGGCGAGGAGAACGCGAAGCTGTAGGCATCGGCGACGACCATCGCCGGCGACGCGAAGCAGTTCGCGATACCGGGCACGTCGCCGGCGGTGATCGCCGCGCCGTACCGGTCGAAGAAGCCGGCGAGCGTGTCGAGGTCAGTCGAGGGTGTCCACGAGACCGCAGTGCCCGGTGGGCCCGGTCGACAAACCGTCCCGGGAGCTGACACCGGGTTGCGACAATAGCAAGACGGACGTACGGTTTTGTTGCGAGCCGCGCTCCGGGTAAGTGTTACCTCACCCCAACGCCGCGGTAATCCGTACGAAAGACTGCCAGGACGACCAGGGACACAGCGGTAAGGAGTCCGACGTGGCGAGCCTCGACACCTTCGGTGCGAAGAGCCAGCTGCGCGTCGCCGACGCGAGCTACGAGATTTTCAAGATCAACACAGTGGCGGGTCACGAACACCTGCCGTACAGCCTGAAGATCCTGCTGGAGAACCTGCTCCGCACCGAGGACGGGGCCAACGTCACCGCCGAGCAGATCCGGGCACTCGGCTCCTGGGACCCGACCGCCGAGCCGAGCGTCGAGATTCAGTTCACCCCGGCCCGGGTCCTCATGCAGGACTTCACCGGTGTGCCGTGCGTGGTCGACCTGGCCACCATGCGGGAGGCCGTCCGCGAACTCGGCGGCGACCCGACCAAGGTCAACCCGCTCGCGCCGGCCGAACTGGTCATCGACCACTCGGTCATCGCCGACCTGTTCGGCCGCGAGGACGCCTTCGCCCGCAACGTCGAGCTGGAGTACGGCCGCAACAAGGAGCGCTACCAGTTCCTGCGCTGGGGGCAGACCGCGTTCAACGAGTTCAGGGTCGTCCCGCCCGGCACCGGCATTGTGCACCAGGTCAACATCGAGTACCTGGCCCGGACGATCATGGAACGCAACGGGCAGGCCTACCCGGACACCGTCGTCGGCACCGACTCGCACACCACGATGGTCAACGGGCTGGGCGTCGTGGGCTGGGGCGTCGGCGGCATCGAGGCGGAAGCCGCCATGCTCGGCCAACCGGTCAGCATGCTGATCCCCCGGGTCGTCGGGTTCAAGCTGTCCGGCGAGGCACCCGCCGGCACCACCGCCACCGACCTGGTGCTCACCATCACCGAGATGCTGCGCCAGCACGGCGTGGTCGGTAAGTTCGTCGAGTTCTACGGACCTGGTGTCAGCGCCGTACCGTTGGCCAACCGGGCCACCATCGGCAACATGTCGCCCGAGTACGGCTCCACCGTCGCGATCTTCCCGATCGACGCGGAGACCATCAACTACCTGCGGCTCACCGGTCGCGACGACGCCCAGGTCGCGCTGGTCGAGGCGTACGCCAAGGAACAGGGCCTGTGGCACGACCCGGCCGCCGAACCGCACTACTCGGAGCGGCTCGAGCTCGACCTGTCGACCATCGAGCCGTCGCTGGCCGGGCCGAAGCGCCCGCAGGACCGGGTACCGCTGGGCAGCGCCAAGACCATGTTCCGCTCGGCGCTGACCGACTACGTCGCCGACGACCACACTCCGTCCGTGGCCGGCCCGGCCGACGAGGCCAGCGTCGAGTCCTTCCCGGCCAGCGACCCGCCGGCCAGCGACGGCGCCGACGACCCGGCCGACAAGCCGCACGAGCTGCTCAGCGCCTCGGTCGGTGCCGGTGGGCGGGCCAGCAAGCCGGTTCAGGTGACCGGCGCTGACGGCGCCCGGTTCGAACTGGACCACGGGGCCGTGGTGATCGCGGCGATCACCTCCTGCACCAACACCTCCAACCCTCAGGTGATGCTCGGTGCCGCGCTGCTGGCCCGCAACGCCGTCGACCGAGGCCTGACCCGCAAGCCGTGGGTGAAGACCACCCTGGCACCGGGCTCCAAGGTCGTCATGGACTACTACGAGCGGGCCGGCCTCACACCGTACCTGGAGAAGCTCGGCTTCCACCTGGTCGGCTACGGCTGCACCACCTGCATCGGCAACTCCGGCCCGCTGCCCGAGGAGATCTCCGCCGCTGTCAACGAACACGACCTGACCGTGGTGTCGGTGCTGTCCGGCAACCGCAACTTCGAGGGCCGGATCAACCCGGACGTCAAGATGAACTACCTGGCCTCACCGCCGCTGGTGGTCGCGTACGCCCTCGCCGGCACGATGGACATCGACCTGGCCAACGAGCCGCTGGGCACCGGGTCCGACGGCCAGCCGGTGTTCCTGCGCGACATCTGGCCCAGCAACGCCGAGATCGAACAGGTACGGGCCAGTGCGATCGGTGCCGCCGGCTTCGGTGCGGCGTACGCCGACGTGTTCGCTGGCGACGAGCGGTGGCAGTCACTGCCCACCCCGACCGGCGACACGTTCACCTGGGCAGACGAGTCGACCTACGTCCGTAAGCCCCCGTACTTCGAGGGCATGGCGCCGACGCCGCGGCCGGTGACCGACATCGCCGGCGCCCGGGTGCTGGCCAAGCTCGGCGACTCGGTGACCACCGACCACATCTCGCCGGCCGGGGCGATCAAGCCGGACTCCCCCGCCGGGCGCTATCTCAGCGGACACGGCGTCCCCCGGCACGAGTTCAACTCGTACGGGTCCCGGCGCGGCAACCACGAGGTGATGATCCGTGGCACCTTCGCCAACATCCGGCTGCGCAACCAGTTGGTGCCGGGCGTCGAGGGCGGGTTCACCGTGAACCATCTGACCGGTGAGCAGACCAGCATCTACGACGCTTCGGTGGGGTATGCGCAGGCCGGCGTACCGCTGGTGGTGCTGGCCGGCAAGGAGTACGGCTCCGGTTCGTCGCGGGACTGGGCGGCCAAGGGCACCATGCTGCTCGGCGTACGGGCCGTCATCGCCGAGTCCTACGAGCGGATCCACCGCTCCAACCTGATCGGCATGGGGGTGCTGCCGTTGCAGTACCCGGCCGGGCAGGACGCCGCCTCCCTCGGGCTCACCGGCACCGAGACGATCGACATCGTCGGGGTGACCGCGCTCAACGACGGCACCACTCCGCGTACGGTGACCGTGCGCACCGACACCGGTGTCGAGTTCGAGGCCGTGGTCCGGATCGACACCCCGGGCGAGGCCGACTACTACCGGCACGGCGGCATCCTGCAGTTCGTGCTACGCAAGATGCTGGCCGGCTGACCCGGTCACGGATGAACGGCGGCGGTGGGTGGTGACCGGTCCGGTCACCGCCCACCGCCGTGTTGTGCCAAGCTCGGAGCCATGGACGACAGGACCTTGCTGGCCCGAATTCAGGAACTGGTCGACGAGGAGCACGAGCTGCGTGGCAGGTTCGCCGCCGGGCAGCTCTCCGCGGACGAGGAGCACGCCCGACTGGGTGCGCTGGAAGAGGCGCTCGACCAGTGCTGGGACCTGCTGCGTCGCCGCCGGGCTGCCCGGGACGTCGGCGGCGACCCAGACGCCGTCCAGCCACGGCCCACCGGCGAGGTGGAGGGCTACCTGCAGTAGTGGCGGGATCCTCGGTCAGCCGGCCAGCACCGCAGCCACGGCCGGGATCACGCCGGACGCCTCCCGGGTCGGCGCGTACCGATCGTCCAGCCAGTTGCGGCCCCGGTGCAGCCAGACGCTGGGCAGGCCGGTCGCGGCGGCCCCGCCGATGTCGGCCTCCGGGCTGTCACCCACCATCCAGGCGCCGCGTAGCCGCATCCGGACGCTCTGCGCAGCCAGTGCGAAGATCCTCGGGTTGGGTTTGCTGACCCCGGCGGCCTCCGATATCACCCAGTCGGCCACGTACCGGTCCAGGCCGGTCCGGCGGATCTTCGCCTCCTGCTGGCGGGCCGCCCCGTTGGTGACTATCACCGGCACCCAGCCGGCGTCCCGGGCGATCGCCAACGAACAGGCGACCAGCGGATCCAGCCGGGTGTGCCGCACGACGCCGTCATGCAACTCCTCGACCAGGTCGACCGACGACGACCGGAGTCGATACCGTTCCCGGAGCGCGTCGGCCAGATCCCACCGGTCGGTCAGCCCGTCGGCATCGACGGAGACCAACCAGTCGATGTCGTCCCGTGGGGCACCGACCGAGTCCAGGAATTCCTGACCCCACACGCGAAACGCCCCGGCCCGGTCGAGCAGGGTGTTGTCCAGATCCAGGAGCAGGAGTGGCACGGGCGCACCTTACGCGACACCGTATGGCGGGGAACAGTCCCAGAATGTAAACGAGCACCGGTAGCAAGCCGTACGTACGGCTTGCTACCGGTCTGCCCACCTGACACGATCACATCATGCCCCGGGTGAGTCAGATCCAGCTCGACGCACGCCGCCAGGAGATTCTCGCCGCCGCCCGGGTCTGCTTCGCCCGGCATGGGTACGAAGGTGCCACCGTCCGCCGGCTGGAGGAGGCCACCGGGCTGTCCCGAGGAGCGATTTTCCACCACTTCCGGGACAAGGACTCACTGTTCCTGGCGGTCGCCGAGGACGACGCGGCCGCGATGGTCGAGACGGTGGCCCGCAACGGCCTGGTCCAGGTGATGCGCGACCTGCTCACCCGGACCGACTCCCCGGACACCGCCGGCTGGCTGGGCAGCCAGCTCGAAGTGTCCCGGCGGCTGCGCACCGACCCGGACTTCGCCCGGCGCTGGGCCGCCCGGTCGGCGGCGATCGCCGAGGCGACCCGGGAGCGGCTCGGCCGCCAACGCGACGCCGGCGTGCTGCGCGACGACGTACCGATTGACGTCCTGGCGCGGTTCCTGGAGCTGGCCTACGACGGGCTGGTGCTGCAGCTCGCGATGGGACGGCCGGGCAGCGACCTCGGCGCCGTGCTCGACATCGTAGAGGAGGCGGTACGACGCCCGACGCCGCGCTGACGGGTGGCACGCCCGTCCCACAATAGGGACCACCGTCAGCGCGGGAGCGTCGGCGATCCGACGCCCGCCCGGAAAGCCAGGAGACCTTATGACGCCCGGTGAAACCTGGGGTATCCCCGGACCCACCTTCCTCGCCGTCTTCGGACTGACCGCACTGGTGCTCCTCCTCGCCAACCTCGGCTACCGGCGGATCGCGCTCGCCGGGCAGGACGGCCGCACCGGATCGCTCGGCGGCACCGAGGTCGCGTATCTCAACGGCGGGGGCCGGTTGGCTGTGTACGCCAGCCTGGCGGCGTTGCGCTCGGCGGGCAGCGTCGACGTCGGCGCCCGAGGCACGTTGCGGGCCGCCGGTCCGCTGCCGACCGGGACCGGGCAACTCGACCAAGCGGTGCACCACGCCGCGCAGCGCCAGGGACGCGTCCGCGACCTGCAGACCGACCAGTGGGTCGTCGACGCGCTGCACCGGATGCGCGACGGGCTAGTCGCCGCCGGCCTGGCAATCAGCGACGGCCAACGCCGTACCGCCCGGCTGCTCGCCGGCACGGTCGGGATCCTCGCCGCCGTCGGTGTGCTGCGGGTGTTCGCCGGCACCGCGAACAACCGGCCGGTCGGCTACCTGGTGCTGATGCTCGCGGTCACCGTACCGGTGGCGATGGTGCTGTTCTTCTCGGTGCCGCGCCGCACCCGGGCCGCGAACCGCCTCCTCACCAGACTGCGCAGCCAGTACCGTCACCTCTCGCCGACTCTGCGGCCGGCCCCCGCGACGTACGGTGTCGCCGGCGCGGCGATGGGGGTCGGCGTTTTCGGGGCGGCGTCGTTGTGGGCCATGGACCCGGCGTTCGCGGGGACCGCGGAGATCCACCGAGTGAGCGCCAGCACCGGGTCCTCCAGCTGGGGCGGTGACAGCGGCGGGGGTGGCGGTGACGGAGGAGGCGGCGGCTGCGGTGGTGGCGGCTGCGGCGGATGAGGCCGATGTCCGTCACCGCCTGGCCGCCCAGCCCCGACACCGGGCTCGGGGTCGGCATCGGCTGGCGCCCGGAGATCTCCGGCTTCCTCGATGAACTGCCCGGCATGCGCTTCTGCGAGGTGATCGCCGAGTCCGTCGACCCCGGCCGGCCGCTGGACGACGAGCTACTCCGGCTCCGTGAGCGGGGGGTGACCGTCGTGCCGCACGGCGTACGGCTGTCCCTCGGCGGCGCCGAGCCGGTCGAACAGCACCGAGTCGACCGGCTCGCGGGCGTCGCCGAGCTGCTCGGCGCGCCCCTGGTCAGCGAGCACATCGCCTTCGTCCGGGCCGGCGGGGTCGAGGCCGGGCATCTACTGCCGTTGCCCCGCACCTGGGCGGCGGTCGACACGGTCGTCGGCAACGTCCGGCGGGTGGCCGCCGAGCTGCCGGTGCCGGTCGCGCTCGAACCGATCGCCGCGGTGTTCGACTGGCCCGACGACCAACTCGACGAGGCCGACTTCGTCAGCGAGATCGTCGAGCGCTCAGACGCGCTGCTGCTGTTGGACGTCGCAAACGTCTATGCCAACGCCCGCAACCGGGGCGACGACCCGGTCGCCCTGCTCGACCGGCTGCCGCTGGAACGCATCGCGTACGTGCACGTCGCCGGCGGTGCCGCCGACCGGGATGGGATCTACCACGACACGCACACCGACCCGGTCCCGGCCGAGGTGCTGCGCCTGCTCGGCGAGTTGTGTGCCCGGCGACGGGGGCCAGCGGTGCTGCTGGAGCGGGACGGGCACTATCCGCCGGGCGAGGTGCTGCGCGCCGAGCTGGACGTAATCGCGGCGACCGCCGGGCTGGGCCGGATCACGTGACCGCCCGGGTGGCACCCGGCGACGGTTCCGACCCCCGTGCCGGACTCGCCGCCGCCCAGCGTGCGCTGGTCGCGTCCCTCGTCGAGGGTGCCGATCCGCCACCCGGCTTCGACCCGCACCGGCTGTCGGTCGCCCGTGCCGCGTTGGCCCGCAAGCGGGCCGGCGAGGCGGCCCGGCACTGGCCGCAGGTGGCCGCCTCACTCGGTGCTGCCTGGCCGGCCGCGTTCGTCCGCTGGGCAACGGGCCGACGGCCGGCGGGCGGGCTGCGCGACGGCTGGGACTTCGCCCGGGCGCTGGCCGCCGATGACCGTCTGCCGGATCTGGCCGTGGCGGAGCTGGCTGGCTGGGAGGTCGGCTGGTGCTACGACGGGTCGTCGGTTCCCCGCCGACGCCGTCTCCCGGCGGTACGACGGCTGCCCGGCGGGTGGACGGTCCAGGTCGCCGGTCGGGTGCGGACATACGGCGGGCGCCGCCGGTAGCTGGTGGGGGTCATCACCGGCGACCCCACGGCATGCGGCAGGATCGGGGGCATGGACCTCGGCCTCGAAAACCGGGTGTACGTGCTCACCGGCGCGTCCCGTGGACTCGGCTACGCCACCGCTGCCTGTCTGGTCGCCGACGGGGCGCGGGTGGTGCTCGCCGCCCGGGACACCGCCGGTCTGACGGCGGCGGCGCACCGCCTCGGCGGCCCGCAGCACGCGATCGCGGTCAGCGCCGACCTGGGCGAGCCGGACTGCGCGGCACGCCTGGTCGCGACGGCCAAGGAGCACTTCGGCCGGCTCGACGGGGCGTTGATCTCGGTCGGCGGGCCGAAACCCGGTCCCAGCCACGCGGTCAGCGACGAACAGTGGCGGGCGGCGTTCGACACCGTCTTCGTCGGCGCGGTTCGGGCGGTGCGGACCGTCGCCGACGCGCTACCCGCCGGCGGGGCGGTCGCCGTGGTGCTGTCGACGTCGGCCCGGATGCCGCTGCCCGGGCTGGGCATCTCCAACGGCCTGCGGCCCGGGCTCGCGGCGGTCGCCAAGGAGCTCGCCGACGGCTACGCCGGCCGGGGCGTCCGAGTGGTCAGTCTGCTGCCCGGCCGGATCATGACCGACCGCAACGTGGAACTCTTCGCCGCGACCGACGATCCGCAGCAGGCCCGGGCCGAGGCCGAGGCCGACATCCCGCTCGGCCGGCTGGGCGAGCCGGCGGAGTTCGGCCGAGTGGCGGCGTTCGTCCTGTCCCCGGCGGCGAGCTATCTGACCGGCATCACGCTGCCCGTCGACGGCGGCGCGCTGCCCTGCCCCTGACCGGCTTCCCGGCGTGCACACCGACCGGGTCACGATGGCGCAGCTGCTGGCCGGCGCTGTCGGCCGTACCCTGCCCGACATCGTCGGACCCGACCTCGACGTACTGTTCTGTGGGATCAACCCGAGCCGGTACTCCGCTGCCGCCGGCCACCACTTCGCCCGGCCGGGCAACCGGTTCTGGCCGACACTGCACCGGTCCGGCTTCACGCCCCGGCGGCTCGACCCCAGCGAGGACCATCTGCTGCCCGGGTTCGGGCTGGGCGTAACGAACCTGGTCGCCAGGGCGACGGCGCGGGCCGACGAACTCACGCCGCCGGAGCTGGTCGCCGGAGGCGCGCGGCTCGTCCGGTTGGCCGCCGCGTGCCGACCCCGGTGGATCGCCGTGGTCGGGGTGACCGCGTACCGGCTGGCGTTCGACCAGCGACGGGCGCTCGTCGGACCCCGACCCGAGAGCCTCGGTGGTGCGAGGCTCTGGGTGCTGCCCAACCCGAGCGGGGCTCAATGCCCACTACCAGCTCGACCGGCTCGTCGCCGAGTTCGACCGGCTGCGGCAGGCGGTGGCGGCCGAACCGCCACGGTAGGCGACTACTGGTGGCGGGCCATCCGCTCGCGGATCAGCTGACCGAACAGGCCGGCCGGTTGTCCGCAGTCGAGACACTGAAGGCCTTCGTCGAGACGTGGCCCTCCGCACTGGGCGCACCGGCCCCGGTCGCGGGGATCGTGGTACGACCGCAGGGCGGCGCAGAGCGCCGCAGCCACCGACTCGGTCAGTACGACAGGGTCGGCGTCGCCGACGCGAACCGCCACGCCAGCCGACCGGACCGGTGCCGGATCGAGCGGGGCCAGCCGCTGCGCGAACTCGTGCAGTGCCGCCGCGACCTCAACCTCCAGCTCCACCGGCCCAGCATAGTGGACGGCGGACCGCTATCCGGCGGCACCGCCCGGCGGCGGGGGCAGGTCCTGGTCGGTCGGGAAGGCGCGACCCGACCCGGCCGTCACCGGATCCAACCCGGTGTCGTCGAGGTACGGAGTCGGTGAGTCGGCCACCGCGAACTGGGTGCGGTACAGCTCGGCGTACAGCCCGCCGGCGGCGATCAGCTCGGCGTGCCGGCCGCGCTCGACAATCCGGCCCTCGTCGAGGACGAGGATCTGGTCCGCGTCGCGCACCGTCGACAGCCGGTGCGCGATGACCAGGGCGGTACGGCCGGTCAGCGCGACCGACAGGGCGCGCTGCACCGCCGCCTCGGACTCCGAGTCGAGGTGGGCGGTGGCCTCGTCGAGGATGACGATCGACGGCGCCTTGAGCAGCAGCCGGGCGATGGCAATCCGCTGTTTCTCACCACCGGAGAAGCGGTAGCCGCGCTCCCCGACCACCGTGTCCAGCCCGTCCGGCAGGGCCCGGACCAGCTCCTCGACCTGCGCGCCGCGCAGCGCCGCCCACAGCTCGTCGTCGGTGGCGTCCGGCCGGGCGTACCGCAGGTTCTCCGCGATCGTCTCGTGGAACAGGTGGGAGTCCTGGGTGACCACCCCGATGGTGTCGCGCAGCGAGTCGAGTGTCGCGTCGCGCACGTCCACCCCGCCGACCCGGATCTCGCCGTCGGTCACGTCGTACACCCGGGAGACCAGCATTGCGGTGGTGCTCTTGCCGGCGCCGGACGGGCCGACCAGGGCGACCAGCTGCCCCGGCTCGACGCTGAACGACACCCCGCGCAGCACCGGCTCGGAGACGGTCCGGTCGAGCGTCGCGACATCCTCCAGCGAGGCCAGCGAGATCTCGGCGGCGCTGGGGTACCGAAACCGGACGTCGCGGAACTCCAGCCGGCTGGATCCGGGCGGCACGACGACGGCGTCCGGACGCTCGGCGATCGACGGGGCGAGGTCGAGCACCTCGAACACCCGGTCGAAGGAGACCAACGCGCTCATCACGTCGACCCGCACGTTGCTCAACGCGGTCAGCGGCCCGTAGAGGCGGGTGAGCAGCAGAGCCAGGGTCACCACGGTGCCGGCGCTGACCGCGCCGGTGACCGCCAGCCAACCGCCGAGTCCGTAGGTGAGCGCCTGGGCGAGCGAGGCGACCAGCAGCATCGCCACGAAGAAGGTACGCGAGTACATCGCCGACTGGATGCCGATCTCCCGGACCCGGTCGGCCCGCTCGGCGAACCGGCGTGCCTCGACCTCGGGCTGGCCGAAGAGCTTGACCAGTAGCGCGCCGGCGACCCCGAACCGCTCGGTCATCGTGGCGTTCATCTTGGCGTCGAGATCGTACGATTCCCGGGTGATCTCCGCGAGCCGCTTGCCGACCCGGCGGGCCGGCACGATGAAGATCGGCAGCAGCACCAGGGACAGCGCGGTGATCTGCCAGGACAGGGTGAACATCACCGCGGCGGTGAGCACCAGTTGGATGACGTTGCTGACCACACCGGACAACGTCGAGGTGAAGGCACGCTGGGCGCCGATCACGTCGTTGTTGAGCCGGCTGACCAGCGCGCCGGTCTGGGTCCGGGTGAAGAACTGCAACGGCATCCGCTGCACGTGGTCGAAGACCCGGGTCCGCAGGTCCAGGATGATGCCCTCACCGATCCGGGCGGCGTACCAGCGTTGGGCCAGGGAGAGCAGGGCGTCCACCACGGCGAGCGCGGCGATCAGCAGGGCCAGCCGGACCACGGTCGCGCCGGCGTCGGCGCGACCGGCGGTGATCGTGTTCACCACGTCGCCGGCGAGGACCGGGGTGGCGACCCCGATGCCGGCCGCCAGCACGACGGTGACCAGGAAGACGGTGATGTCCCGCCGGTACGGGCGGGCGAAGGCGACGATCCGCCGGGTGGTTCCCCTGCTGACCCGGTGGGAACGCAGCTGGTCGCCGTCGCGCATCGAGCGCAGCATGCCCCAGCCGGCCCCCATGCCACCCATCCCACCGGATCCAGCCATCGGCACCCGCCACCTTCGTCTCGCCACCGTCGCGGGTACCAGTGTCCCGGACACCTACGACAACAGTTCAGGTAACTGGCGTCTTCCCGTTGGAGCCTTACTGTCCGACCCGGCGGCTACCGGAAGGCGGGTTAGTGCTCCGGCCTGCAGGCCGGGGGTGAAGGACCGCGCCGGGAGGGCCGCCATGGCCCGAGCAGTGCCCTAACCCGGCCGGTTCTGCCGCTGGCTCCACCACTCGTAGGGCACCAGCACGGCGCGCGGCTCCCCGGACTTGGTGATGATCGTGTGCTGGCCTACGTAGTGGGCGGCGTCGACCAGTTTCCCTAGTTCGGGCCGGGCGTCGCGGGCACCGATGGTCTGCGGCCCTCCCCGACCACGCGATGGTCGCGGCGGTCACGACAGCGAGGCCGCCACCTGAACGACCTGCCAGTTCCCCACCCATAAGCGGTGGGAAGAGCGCCGACAAGGCCGTTTCCAGCAGGGTCAGGCCACAAAGGCCGACAACGTGGTCGCTCTCCCCAACAGCAAACCAGCTTGCCGCATCCCGGCCACACGCGGCAAGCCCATCACCATGCCCGTCAACCACGTGTCCCGGCTCCGCCGGGACGCTGCCGCACACGTGGTCAAGGTCCGAGTTTCGTCTCAGCGGTGTACGTCGAGGACCTCGCTGTTGCTGGATCGGGTCGTACAAGGCTGGCCAAGTCGGTGCACGACGCCGGCTGGGCGCAGTTCACGACCGGGACGTCAACGCCGCACGCAACATCAAGGCCGCCGGACGGCGGACTTCAACGACCGTGGAGCGCAGGTAAGACCGGCACCCGTGCCGGCACCGCGCCGAGAAGCGGTAACCCACCGGAGTTCACCCCTTCGGGGTGTAGCAGACCGGAATCCCTCTTTCTTCAGGAAGAGGAGGACGTCAATCGCCGGCTCCGGTCAGGTCCCGGATCCGTCGGGTCTGTGCCTCCCGCTCGGCGCGTAGCTGGGCGGCGGGGGTGCGGTCGGTGGCTCCGGCGAGCAGGGCCTTGATCTCGACGACCGCGTCGCGGGGCCCGGCCAGCACGGCCGCGACCAGGTCGGCGACTGCCGGGGCCAGTTCCGTCGCGGGCACCACCAGGTTGGCCAGCCCGAGCCGATCGGCCTCGGCCGCGTCGAGCCAGCGACCGGTGACACAGATCTCCAGGGCGCGGGCGTAGCCGACCAGGTCGACGAGTCGCCGGGTGCCGCCGAGGTCCGGCACCAGGCCGAGGGTCACCTCGGCCATCCGCAACCGGGCGTCGTCGGCCAGGACGCGCAGGTCGCAGCCGAGGGCAAGCTGGAATCCGGCGCCGACGGCCGGCCCCTGCACGGCGGCGACGCTGATCACGTCGGGGCGTGCCAGCCAGGTGAAGGCCTCCTGGTACTCGGCGATCCGGGCAGCGCACTCGTCCGGCGGCAGGGCAGCCAACGGCGGCGGGGCCGGATCGTCACCGGGCGGACGGTCGCCAGGCGAGTCGGCTCGCGAATGGTCGGTCGCGGCGAGATCCGCATCGGTGCTACCCGCAACGCTGGGATCGAGCAGTGCCTGGATCGCGCCCCGGTCGAGGCCGGCGGAGAAGGCCCGACCGGCGCCGCGGACCACCACGACGCGAACGTCGCCACGCAACTCCCGGCCGATGCCGCGCAGCGCCCGCCACATCTGTGGGGTTTGAGCGTTGAGCACGTCGGGCCGGTCCAACGTCACCGTCGCGACCGGCCCGTCGTAGTCGAGTCGTACGCCACCGGACACGGTCAACGAGGGCCCTTACCGTGACAGCGGGGTACGGGTCGCAACTGGATCGTCACCCCTTCTTGCGACGCCGAGCGCCGCCACGCTGGCGTAGTTGCACGCCGGACTCGGTGAGCACCCGGTGGACGAACCCGTACGAGCGGCCGGTGGAGGCCGCAAGGGCGCGGATGCTCTCGCCGGATGTATACCGCTTGACCAGGTCCTTGGCCAGGGTCTGACGCTCGGCTCCGACGATCCGGCGACCCTTCTCGGTGGTGGCGGCTGTGCCGGTGGCTGCCATGTTGATTCCTCACGTCCCAGACTGTGCGGTTCGATGCGGTCCCACCTATTAGACCGCCTCCAACGATCATGCGCCAGATATCAACTGTTCGCCAACCGACACGCACGACCCTGTCAGTTACCCGATACGGTGCCGCCGAGCAATCCCACCGGCATGCTGGCAGCCCTTCGCCGACCCTCACCCGGCGCACCTGTTCATACAATTCACGCTATCCGATAATGACGTTCACCGATGCAGCATCGCCCGGGCCGGGCTACCGGACGGACCGCACCCTCATGCAAGTTCCACGAGTTCGAGCAGGTCGTCGCTCCACGCATCCTCGTCTCCGTCGGGCAGGAGAATCGCCCGGTCCGGTTTGAGAGCCAGCACCGCACCCGGATCATGGGTCACCAGGACGATGGCTCCGGGATACCGGGCGATGGCATCGAGAACCTGTTCACGGCTGACCGGATCCAGGTTGTTGGTCGGCTCGTCGAGCAGCAATACGTTCGCCCCCGAACAGACCAGCGTGGCCAACGCGAGCCGGGTTTTCTCCCCGCCCGAGAGCACCCCGGCCGGTTTGTTCACGTCCTCACCGCTGAACAGGAACGCACCGAGAATCTTTCGCAGGTCGGTGTCCGCCTGGTCGATCGCCGCACTGCGCATGTGGTCGAGCACCGAACGCTCCACGTCCAAGGTCTCATGCTCCTGCGCGTAGTAGCCGATCCGCAGCCCGTGCCCGGGCCGCACCGCCCCGGAATCCGGCTCGACCAGACCACCGAGAATCCGCAGCAACGTCGTCTTACCGGCACCGTTCAGCCCGAGGATCGCCACCCGGGAGCCACGGTCGACCGCCACGTCGACCCCGGAGAAGATCTCCAACGATCCGTACGACTTCGACAGCCCCGCCGCCGTCAACGGCGTCTTGCCGCACGGGGCCGGGCTGGGCAACCGGACCTTGGCCACCTTGTCAGCGACCCGCTCGTCCTCCAGACCGGCGAGCAGTTTCTCCGCCCGCCGGGCCATGTTCTGCGCGGCCACCGTCTTGGTGGCCTTGGCCCGCATCTTGTCGGCCTGGGCGAGTAGCGCCCCGGCCTTTTTCTCCGCGTTCGCCCGTTCCCGGCGGCGGCGCCGCTCGTCGGTCTCCCGCTGCTGCTGGTACGCCGCCCAGCCGACGTTGTAGACGTCCACAACCGAGCGGGTGGCGTCGAGAAACCAGACCTTGTTGACCACCGCGCCCAGCAGGTCCACATCGTGACTGATCACCACCAGCCCGCCCTTGTGCCCGGCGAGGAAGCCACGCAGCCAGGTGATCGAGTCGGCGTCCAGGTGGTTGGTCGGCTCGTCGAGCAGCAGGATGCCGCCGCCGTTCTCGGCCGCGTCCCGGAACAGGATCCTGGCCAGCTCGATACGGCGACGCTGACCGCCGGAGAGCGTCCCGATCGGCTGGCTCAGCACCCGGTCCGGCAGACCCAGGTTGGCGCAGATCCGGGCCGCCTCCGCCTCCGCGGCGTACCCGCCGAGGGAGGCGAACTGGTCCTCCAGGGTGCCGTAGCGGCGAACCAGACGCTCGTCGGTGCCGCCCTGTGCCAACTGCTGCTCGAGTTCGTTCATTTGCGACATCAGCCGGTCCAGGCCGCGGGCCGACAGCACCCGGTCGCGGGCGGTCACATTCAGGTCGCCGGTTCGCGGGTCCTGCGGGAGATAACCGACCGCGCTGCGCCGGTCGAGCTGTCCCGCGTACGGTAGGCCCTCGCCGGCCAGCACCTTCAGCGTGGTGGTCTTGCCGGCACCGTTGCGGCCGACCAGACCGATCCGGTCGCCGGGCTGCACCCGTAGGGTGGTGTCGGACAGCAGGATCCGCGAGCCCGCGCGCAGTTCCAGGCCGGTAGCGGTGATCATTGATAGCTCACTCCTGAGATCGGAAGCTGACTCGCGGACACGACAAGACGCCGACCGGACCTTCTGTCCGTCGGCGTGGGGCGGTTCAGCCTTCGCAGAGCAGCACGGCCCTATCCTACCGGCGGTCAGTACCGGCACCCCAGTCGGTTTCGCAGCGAGATCATCGACGGCGACGTGGATCGAAGGCATCCGGCGATCCATCCCCGACGGTCTCGCGGAACATCAGCTGACCAAGCGGTACGCGGCGCGCCGCCAGCCTGGTGGACCGGCCTGACCGAATCGGGGAACTTGTCCGCCAACGGGGTGATGCACCACGCCGACAGGGATGTTAGGCACATCAGGCGCGCGTAACGATCATTTGACTCCCTGGAGACGACACTCATGCTGCCCGGTGGGATGATGCCCATAACCCAGCTGATCGCGATGATCCGCAGCACTCCGCCGCGACAGGCCGTCGGGTTGCTGGCAGCCATGCCGGCCGACCGGATCCCGGTGGCAGTCGCCGAGCTGACGACCTCTGACCTGGTCCGGCTGCTCCCAGCTGCCAGCGACGACCTACAGTCGCGGTTGATGGGTCTGCTCAGCACCGATCAGCTGGCCGACCTGGCCCGAGCCATGCCGATCCCCGACGCGGTGGCGATGCTCAATCAGCTTCCGGCCGAGCAGGTGCACACGGTGGCCGACCGACTGCCGCAGCCCACCGTCGCTGCCCTGCTCACCGCGATGCCCGCGGACCGACAAACCGATATGCTGTCGGTGATGCGTCCGCAACAGGCGCAGGCGGCCTGGGCCGGCACCTACCAACGGGAGGTGGCCCAGGCGCTCGCCCGGGCCAACGCCGAGGTGAGCATCCCGGCGAACGCCCCGCCGGGAATCGTGCTGGTTCAGATCTTCGGCTGGCAGATCACCGTGGCCGCCCGCCGCGACGACGACGGGCGGGTGGCGGTACGCGACGCCGAGGACGCGGCGTACCGCATGCGCGCCAACGCGGCGCTCGCGGTGACCGACTACCAGCCGGCCGCCGACGTACTTAATTACTGCGACGAGGCCCGCCGGCAGGGGCGCCCGATCAGCGCGGTCAGCTGGGTCGACGACCGGCACGACGGTTTCCTCAAACGGGCCCTGGTCAGCCTGGTGCACTGACGGGCCGCGCCGCCGGCCGAACGTGACGGTCGGCGGCGACGCGGGCACCGTCAGACGTTGAAGCCGAGCGCCCGCAACTGGTCCCGGCCCTCGTCAGTGATCTTGTCGGGCCCCCACGGTGGCATCCACACCCAGTTGATCCGGATGTCGGACACCAGTCCACCACCGGGTCCAGTGGTCAACGCGGTACGGGCCTGCTCCTCGATCACGTCGGTCAGCGGGCAGGCCGCGCTGGTCAACGTCATGTCCAGGGTGGCGACGTTGTCATCGTCGACGTGTACGCCGTACACCAAGCCGAGATCGACCACGTTGATGCCCAGCTCCGGGTCGACGACGTCCTTCATCGCCTCCTCGATGTCAGCGATCGCCGGCTGGCCGACGCTCGCCGCCGCGGCCGTACCGCCGTCGGCGGGCTCCGTCGCCTGCGTCGCCCCGGTCATGGTCTCTTCGGCACTCACTGCTTCACCTCCGGGCTCGCACCCACACCGGCGCGCGCCGCAGCGTCCTTGAAGGCCATCCACGGCAGCAACGCACACTTCACCCGGGCCGGATAGCGCGCCACACCAGCGAACGCCACCCCGTCACCCAGCACATCCTCATCCGGCTCGACCTCGCCGCGGCCGGACACCAGCGCCACGAAGGCGCCGTGCACCGCCAACGCCTCGCCCACCGGCCGACCGTCGACCAGCTCGTACAGCACACTCGCCGAGGCCTGGCTGATCGAGCAGCCCTGACCGTCGTGCGACACCCCGACCCGGGTGTCGCCACCCAGACTCACCCGTACGGTGATCTCGTCGCCGCAGGTCGGGTTGACGTGGTGTGCCTCCGCCGCGTACGGCTCGCGCAGACCACGCCCCTGCGGACGCTTGTAGTGGTCCAGGATGATCTCCTGGTACAGCTGGTCGAGCTCCATCAGTCGAAGACCTTCCGCGCCTTCTCCAGACCGCGCACCAGCGCGTCGACCTCGCCGGTCGTGGTGTAGAGGTAGAACGAGGCCCGAGTGGTCGCCGGGACGCCGTAGCGCACGCAGACCGGCCGGGCGCAGTGATGCCCGACCCGCACCTGCACCCCCTGGGCATCGAGAATCTGGCCCACGTCGTGTGGATGGATCCCGTCCACCGCGAACGAGACCGTGCCACCCCGCCCGTGTGGCCCGGGCGGGCCGACGATCCGCAGCCCCGGCACGGTGGCCAGAGCTTCCAGGGCGTACGCGGTCATCCGCTGCTCGTGCGCGGCGACCGCCGGCATGCCCAACCCGGAGAGGTAGTCGACGGCGGCACCGAGGCCGACTGCCTGGGCGATCGGCGGGGTGCCGGCCTCGAACCGGGCCGGTGGAGCGGCGAACGTGGACCCGCTCATCGCCACCGTCTCGATCATCGAGCCGCCGCCGAGCACCGGTGGCATCGCGGCGAGCAGCGCGGCGCGGCCCCACAGCACCCCGATCCCGGTCGGTCCGCACATCTTGTGCCCGGTGAAGACGATGAAGTCGGCGTCCAGCGCGGCGACGTCGACCGGGCGGTGCGGAACCGACTGCGAGCAGTCCAGCAGCAGCAGCGCACCGACCTCGCGGACCCGCCGGGTGATCGCAGTGAGGTCGTTGACCGTGCCGAGGATGTTCGACATGTGTACCAGCGAGACCAGTTTGGTCCGCTCGGTGACCAGTTCGTCCAGCTGCGACTCGTCCAGCCGACCGTCCTCGGTCAGCCCGAACCAGCGCAGCGTCGCGCCGGTGCGTTCGCAGAGCAGCTGCCACGGCACGATGTTCGAGTGGTGCTCCATCTCAGAGATCACCACCTCGTCGCCGGCGCCGAGCCGGAAACGGGGGTCGGCCCCGATCGCGGCGCCCGTCGAGGCGTTGGAGAACGCGTACGCGACCAAGTTGATCGCCTCGGTGGAGTTCTTGGTGAAGACCACCTCGTCCGGGCTGCCCGCGTTGACGAACGCGGCCAGCTTGGCTCGGGCGCTCTCGTACGCCTCGGTTGACTCGGTGCCGAGAGTGTGCACCGAGCGGGCGACGTTGGCATTGTGCGACTGGTAATAGTCGGTCAGCGCGTCGAGCACCTGGCGCGGCTTGTGCGAGGTGTTGGCGCTGTCCAGGTAGACCAGCGGATGCCCGTTGACCTCCCGACCGAGGATCGGGAAGTCGGCCCGGACGGCGTCAACGTCCAGAGCGGACGGACCGTCCGGCGTCGGCGTGTCCCGGGGGATGGCTATGGTGCTCATCGGCTCGACGCCGCCCTTCTGCACGCGGGGTGATAGTGAGTCTCAGGCCGAGGCCGCGCCGGCACCCGCGACGTACCGCTCGTAGCCTTCGGCTTCCAGCTTCTCAGCCAGCTCCGGGCCGCCCTCCTCGACGATGCGTCCGCCGACGAAGACATGCACGAAGTCGGGCTTGATGTAGCGCAGGATCCGGGTGTAGTGGGTGATCAGCAGCAGGCCGGTCTCCCCGGTGGAGCGGACCCGGTTGACCCCTTCGCTGACCACCCGCAGGGCGTCGATGTCGAGCCCGGAGTCGGTCTCGTCAAGAATGGCCATCTTCGGCTTGAGCAGCTCCAGCTGCACGATTTCGTGCCGCTTCTTCTCCCCACCGGAGAAACCCTCGTTGACGTTGCGCTGCGCGAACGCCGGGTCCATCTGCAGCCGCTCCATGGCCCCGCGCAGCTCACCGGCCCAGGTACGCAGCTTCGGCGCGGCGCCGTCGACAGCGGTCTTGGCAGTACGCAGGAAATTCGCCACCGAGACGCCGGGCACCTCCACCGGGTACTGCATGGCGAGGAACAACCCGGCGCGGGCCCGCTCATCGACCGACATGGCCAGCACATCCGCACCGTCGAGCAGCACCTCCCCGCCGGTGATCTCGTACTTGGGGTGCCCGGCGATCGAGTACGCCAGCGTCGACTTGCCGGAGCCGTTCGGGCCCATGATGGCGTGTGTCTCCCCCGACCGGATGGTCAGCGTCACCCCGGCCAGGATCGGCTTGAGCTCGCCTTCCGGCAGCTTGACCGAAACCTGCAGGTCACGGATATCCAGAACGCTCATGGTGCGGTCACTCCATTGCTCGGCGTCAGACTGACGTAGATGTCGCCGTCGCGGATCTCGACGGGGAAGACGGGTACGGGTTCGGTGGCGGGCAGCCCGGTCGGCTCACCGGTGCGCAGATCAAAGCGCGAACCGTGCAGCCAGCACTCCAACGTGCAGCCGTCCACCTCGCCTTCGGAGAGGGCGACCGCGGCGTGCGAGCACTCGTCGTACACCGCGTGGAAGGAGTCCTCGTCGGTGTGCACCAGGGCGATCTGCGTACCGTCGATGTCGGCGCTGACCGCCGTCCCCTTCGGGATCTCGGCGGTGGCGCAGACCCGGATCAGGTCGGACATGCTCAGCGGGTCCCCTCGGTGACCGCACCGGGCTGGCCGGGCTGGCCGGGCACGGTCGGTGGTGCCGCCACGTCGGCGGTGCGCGGCGCGACCGCGCCGGCCTCGACACGCCGCAGCCGCTGCTCGATCGCGTCGCCGAGCCGGTCGCGCAGCTCGGCCACCGGGATCTTGTCGACCAGCTCGGCGAAGAACCCGCGGACCACCAGCTTGCGCGCCTCGGCCTCCGGGATGCCCCGGGCCATCAGGTAGAACAGTTGCTCGTCGTCGAACCGGCCGGTGGCGCTGGCGTGCCCGGCCCCGGCCACCTCGCCGGTCTCAATCTCCAGGTTGGGCACCGAGTCGGCCCGGGCGCCGTCGGTCAGCACCAGGTTCCGATTGATCTCGTACGTGTCGGTGCCGGTGGCCTCGGCGCGGATCAGTACGTCGCCGACCCAGACGGTGTGCGCGCCGTCGCCCTGCAGCGCCCCCCGGTAGCCGACGTTGCTGCGGCAGTCCGGCACGGTGTGGTCCACCAGCTGCCGGTGCTCCAGGTGCTGGCCGGCGTCGGCGAAGTAGAGCCCGAACAGCTCGGCGTCGCCGCCCCGGCCGGTGTACTCGACGCTGGTGAACTGGCGTACCAGGTCACCGCCGAGGGTGACCTGGATGTGCGTGACCCGGGCGTCGCGGCCGAGCCGGAACTTCAGATGCTGCGCCTGCACCGCGTCGGATGCCCAGTCGGCGATGGTGACCAGGGTCAGCGTCGCACCGTCACCGACGAGCACTTCGACGTTGTCGGCCAGGGTGGTCGAGCCGACCTGGTCGAACACCAGGGTCACCTCGGCGAACCGGCCGACGTCGACCAGGGTGTGCCCGTACGCGATCTGGTCCGTCCCGGTGCCGAGCACCCGGACCACGGCCGGCTCGGCCGGGGTGGCCTCCGGTGCGACCTCCACCAGCAGGACCTCGGAGCACCCGGTGTAGGCCAGAGCGCTGATTCGGTCGAACGGGGTCAGTACACCGCCCATCCGTCGGTCGGTGCGGTCGACCTGACCCGCTGTCACCCCGGCGGGCAGATCGGCGTACTCGTACCGGACCGAGCCGCTGGCCGCCGGAGTCCCGGTGGCCAGTCCCCGCATCCGCTTGAGCGGGGTGAAGCGCCACTCCTCCTCCAGGCCGGTGAGGGCCGGGAAGTCGGCGACATCGTACGAGCGCAACGCCTGCGACTTGGTCTTGGGCGGCGCGGAGGCCTGAATAGTCATCTCTTCCTGTTCTCGGCGGTGTCGGTGGGGCGGTGTCTCGGGCGGGTCAGCCGACCGCGCCCTCCATCTGCAGCTCGATCAGCCGGTTCAGCTCGAGGGCGTACTCCATCGGGAGTTCCTTGGCGATCGGCTCGATGAAGCCCCGGACGATCATGGCCATCGCCTCGTCCTCGCTCAGACCCCGGCTCATCAGGTAGAACAGCTGGTCGTCACTGACCTTGGAGACGGTCGCCTCGTGCCCCATGGCGACGTCGTCCTCGCGGATGTCGACGTAGGGGTAGGTGTCCGACCGGGAGATCGCGTCAACCAGCAGCGCGTCGCACTTCACCGTCGACCGGCTGTGCTGCGAGCCCTCCAGCACCTGGACCAGCCCACGGTAGGAGGTGCGCCCGCCGCCGCGGGCGATCGACTTGGAGACGATCGTCGAGGAGGTGTGCGGTGCCGCGTGCACCATCTTCGCGCCGGCGTCCTGGTGCTGCCCCTCGCCAGCCATCGCCACCGAGAGCACCTCGCCCTTGGCGTGCTCACCGGTCATGAACACGGCCGGGTACTTCATGGTGACCTTGGAACCGATGTTGCCGTCGATCCACTCCATGGTGGCGCCGGCGTGGCAGACGGCCCGCTTGGTGACCAGGTTGTAGACGTTGTTCGACCAGTTCTGGATGGTCGTGTAGCGGCAGCGGGCGTTCTTTTTCACCACGATCTCGACCACCGCGCTGTGCAGCGAGTCGGAGGAGTAGATCGGCGCGGTGCAGCCCTCGACGTAGTGCACGTAGGCACCCTCGTCGACGATGATCAGGGTCCGCTCGAACTGGCCCATGTTCTCCGTGTTGATCCGGAAGTAGGCCTGCAGCGGGATCTCCACGTGCACGCCCTTCGGCACGTAGATGAACGATCCACCGGACCAGACCGCCGTGTTCAGCGCGGCGAACTTGTTGTCGCCGACCGGGATCACGGTGCCGAAGTACTCCTTGAAGATGTCCTCGTGCTCCCGCAGCGCGGTGTCGGTGTCGAGGAACACCACGCCCTGCTCCTCCAGGTCCTCACGGATCTTGTGGTAGACCACCTCGGACTCGTACTGGGCCGCGACGCCAGCGATCAGCCGCTGCTTCTCCGCCTCCGGGATGCCCAGCTTGTCGTAGGTGTTCTTGATCTCCTCGGGCAGGTCCTCCCAGCTGGCGGCCTGCTTCTCGGTGGAGCGGACGAAGTACTTGATGTTGTCGAAGTCGATTCCGGTGAGGTCGGCACCCCAGGCCGGCATGGGCTTGCGGCCGAACAGCCGCAGCCCTTTGAGCCGCAGGTCGAGCATCCACTGCGGCTCGTTCTTCTTGGCGGAGATGTCACGCACCACCGCCTCGTTGAGCCCGCGCTGGGCGGCGGCGCCGGCCACGTCGCGGTCGGCCCAGCCGTACTCGTACCGGCCGAGGGCCGCGAGGTGCTCCTCCTGGGAGATGGGCGCGACGGTCTGCTCGGTCATCTATCTGTCCTCACAGTGCTGGTGACGTGGTCGGTGGAAACATTGATGGCAACGGTCGGGGTGCCGCCGGCCCGTCTCGGGTCTGGAATGTGCGTGGTGCACACCCCGTCGCCGTGAGCGATGGTGGCCAGCCGCTGCACGTGGGTGCCGATCAGGCGGGAGATCACCGCAGTCTCAGCCTCGCACAGCTGCGGAAACTCGGCAGCCACATGGGCCACGGGACAGTGGTGCTGGCACAACTGCCCCCCGGAGGCGATCGTGGATGCGTTGGCAGCGTAGCCCTCGGCGCTGAGTGCGGCGGCGAGAGCTTCGGCGCGGGCGATCGGGTCCGCACCGGCATCGTCGATCGCCGCCCGGCACCGCGCCTCCAGCCCGGCGACCTGAGCCGCCGCGAACGCCTCGAGCTCCGCCTCGCCGCCGTGACCGGCAATCCAGCGCAGCGCGGCGGCGGCCATACTGTCGTAGCGGTAACGCCCGTGCCGGGACCGGGCGTCGTCGCTGAGCCGGAAGACCTTGGCCGGCCGACCGCGTCGTCGACGGGCCCGGGTGACCGCGTCCCGGGTCACCACGTCGCCGTCGGCGAGCATCGCGTCCAGGTGTCGGCGGATCGCGGCCGGGCTCAGCCCGAGCTCGTCACCGAGCTGAGCGGCGGTCGCCGCCCCCCGCTCCAGCAGCAGCGCGACCAGGCGGTCCCGGGTACGCCCGTCCGGGCCGGCAGCGACCGCACCGGTCGCCGACCCGCCCTCTGGAAGGCCCACCCTGTTTTTCACTACGCCAACGTTACGTATTTCAGCGGTCGGCCGCAAACGCGCCCCCGGGTGATCCACCGCACCGAGCCTGACCGCCACCGCGACCAGCACGGCGAAGCCTTGCCGCAGTCGGCCGGCGGCACCGCAGGGCTGTGGTACCGGCGGCACCGCACAGTTGTGGTATCCGCCATATCGGTACGATTGCCGCCGTGCCCGTCTCCCCGTCCGGTCGACTGTCCGCCGGCCCCGCCCTGCTCCGGCGGCTCGCGCTCGCCTCACTGGTGGCCAACGTCGCGATCGTGCTGACCGGGGGCGGCGTGCGGCTCACCGGGTCCGGGCTCGGCTGCCCGACCTGGCCGCGCTGCACCGACGACTCCTACGTCACCACGCCGGAGATGGGCGTGCTCGGCATCATCGAGTTCGGCAACCGGGTCCTCGGCATCCTGGTCGGCATGATCGCGCTCGCCACCCTGCTGGCGGTGCTGCGGTCCCGGCCACGCCGGTTGGACCTGCGCGGACCGGCCCTCGGCGTTCTAGGTCTGGTGATCCTGCAGGGCCTGATCGGCGGGGTCAGCGTCCGGGTGCAGCTCAACCCCTGGGTGGTGGCGCTGCATTTCATGCTGTCGATGGTCGCCGTAGCGGTGGCGTACGGATTGTGGCGACGGGTACGCGCCGGCGGCCGCACCACCCGCGACGTGGTGGCCCGGCCGCTGCGCCAGTTGGCCCTCGTGATCACCGCCGTGAGCTTCGGGGTGCTGGTGCTCGGCACCGTGGTGACCGGCAGCGGCCCGCACGCCGGTGACCCGGACGCCGGGCGCACCGGGCTGGATCCGCAGGCCATGTCCCAGCTGCACGCCGACTCGGTCACCCTGCTGATCGGGTTGTCGGTCGCCTGGTGGTTCGCGTTGCGCGCGGTCGGCGCACCCCGACCGGCGGTCCGCGCGGCCGCCGTGCTCGTCGTCGTGGAGATCGCCCAGGGACTGATCGGCGTGGTGCAATACCTCACCGACCTGCCGGTCGCGCTGGTCAGCGCGCACATGCTCGGCGCGTGTCTGGTGTGGCTGGCCACCCTCGGCGTGCTCTGGTCGACCCGGACCCGGGAGCCGACCGGGCCGGATTCAGCCGCTACCAGGGTGGTTTCTGACGACGGCAACGAGCGCCCCCTGGCCAGAGCGCAACCTTAAGATCACCAACCGTTGAAGACGGTTGAAGACGGCAGACCTATCCCCATAGCGGAGAGTACCGGTGAGGCTACGCCTGTGCCGGGGCACAACCACCGGCACGACGAACCGGGCGCGGCAGTGACGGTCCCCCCGTGCCGTGGCTGCCGCGCCCCTGGTCGGTTCCCTGCCTGGACCAGACCCGCGTAGCGGTACCCCGGACGATCCTCCGTCACCGCACGCGCACTCCCGCGTTTTCCTGACTGACCCACTTTCGGAGTTCCCGCGTGTCTACCTCCCGAACGAGCCGGTCCGGCACCGTCGCCGCGACGTTGGCCCGGTCCCGCCTGGGCGTACCCCAGGTGTTGTTCTTCGTTCTCGCCGCCGCCGCGCCCCTGACCGTGGTGGCCGGCGGCGCCAGCACCGGCTATGCCGTCACCGGCACCACCGCGGTGCCGGTCGCCTACCTGCTCATCGCGGTGGTGATGGCGGTCTTCGCCGTCGGCTACGTGGCGATGAGCCGGCACGTCGTCAACGCCGGCGCGATGTACAGCTACGTAGCGCACGGTCTCGGCCGGATCCCCGGCATCGCGGCGGCGTTCGTCGCCGTCGTCGCGTACAACGCGATGCAGATCGGGCTGTACGGCGCCTTCGGCGTGGTTGCCGCCGAGGTACTCGCCGTCGCCGGTGCCACCGTGCCGTGGTGGCTCTGCGCGCTGGCCGGCTGGGCCCTGGTGACCGCGCTCGGCCTGGCCCGCGTCGACCTCAACGGCCGAATCCTGGCCGGCCTGCTGCTGGCCGAGCTCGCGGTCATCATCGGCTACAGCATCGTCATGGTCGGCCACCCCGCCGACGGTGCCGCCGCGGCGGGTCTCGACCCCCGCCAGCTGCTCACCCCGGGGGTGGCGGCGATGCTGGTCGGCGGCATAGCCGGTTTCGTCGGTGTCGAGGCCGGCACGGTGTTCGCCGAGGAGACCCGGGATCCGCGTCGTACGGTCGCCCGGGCCACCTACCTGGCGGTGACGATCGCCGGAGTCTGCTACGCGGGTTCCGCCTGGACGATGGCGGTGGCGGCCGGCCCGAACGACGTCGTCGCCCAGGCCCGCGAGCACGGCACCGAATTGATGTTCGTGCTGGTCGACCCGCACATCGGCACGACGCTCGTGGACGCCGGCCGGTTGTTGTTCCTGACCAGCCTGTTCGCCGCGCTGCTCGCGTTCCACAACACCGTTGCCCGGTACCTGTTCGCCCTCGGGCGGGAACGGGTGCTGCCGGCGGCGCTCGGCCGGACGAACCGGCGGACCGGCGCGCCGAAGCTTGGCTCGCTGGTGCAGAGCGGGCTGGCCGTCGCGGTGATCGTGGCGTACGCGGCGACCGGCCTGGATCCCATCACCCACCTGTTCTTCTGGGTGACCGTCACCGGTGGGCTCGGCGTGCTGATCCTGATGACCGTGACCTCGCTCGCGGTGATCGGCTACTTCCGCCGCGACCCGCGTGGCGAGTCGGCCTGGCGGCGACTGGTCGCGCCGGGCGCGGCCACCGGCGCGCTCGGGCTGATCCTCATCGGCACCGTCACCAGCTTCGGTGACCTGCTCGGCATCGGCGCGTCCCCGCTGCGCTGGTGGTTCCCGGCCGGGTACGCCCTGGCCGCGCTGGCTGGCGTCGGCTGGGCGCTCTGGCTGCGCGCCAGGTGCCCGCAGACGTACCGGACGATCGGCTGGGGCGCCGACAGCGGCACCGCGCTACCGGTGCCACCGGCACCCGTCCGGCCGCCGGCCCACGTCTAGTCGCGTCTAGCCGCCGACCAGCCGGACGTCCAGCCGCAGGTTGCCGCGGCGGACAACGAGCGAGACCCGGGCGTAACCGCCCGGGTCTCGCTCGGCTCTGTTTCTCCAGCTGACGGACCGCTCGTCCAGTCACGCAACTGGTCGTCGTTCGTTGTGCAGGACGGGAACGGGCTGGTCAGCGCGCCAGACTGCGACGCGACATCGACCGCCACAGGTCGTTGCTGGGTCGCATCTGATCCATCAGCTCCCGCTCCCACTCGTTCTCGATCTCGACCCCCGCCTTGAGGCAGGCGGCGCGGGCCACGTCGGTGCCGTCAGCGAACTGGTCGCCCCAGGCGCCGTCCTCCCCCACCAGGACGATCCGTGCGCCACGCTTGCCGACATACTCGATGACCGCCTTCGCACCGCCGTGGCCAGCGGCGAAGGACCGGATGCCGGCGACCAGACCAGAGGGGGCGTCCCCCGGGACGGATTCGGTCGCCAGCGTCGTATCGGAACCATCTGCCATACGCGAAGCGTAAGCAGAGCGACGACGTTTCGCCGATCGGATGTCGGCTTTTTGTGACTCCAATCATCCGTGGGCTTAAGAAGTTCCACAGATGATTGATCGTGATTTATACTACGAAAAGGGACAAATTTCAGCACGAAGAACGGCAAACACGACAGAAGTTAGGGACCCGGACGGGCGAGACCCAGCGTCAGGTCAGAGCGACCCAGCGTCAGATCAGCGCGTCCATCGCCACGGCGACGAAGAGCACCGTGAGGTAGGTCGTCGACCAGTGGAACAGCCGCATCGGCTGGACCGGCAGACCACGCCCGGACCGGCGCTGCAGCCGGTGGGCCTCCAGCAGGAAGACGACCCCGACCACGACCGCCGGCACCGCGTAGATCGGCGACATGCCCAACGGCCAGACCAGCACCGACGACCCGACCGTCAACCAGCTGAACAGCACGATCTCCACGCCCACCCGACGTTCGGAGGCCACCACCGGCAGCATCGGGATCCCGGCCCGCGCGTAGTCCACCTTGTACTTGATCGCCAACGCGTAGAAGTGCGGCAGCTGCCAGAAGAACACCACGGCGAACAGCGCCCAGGCCACCGGGGCCAGGCCACCGGTCACCGCCGCCCAGCCGATCAGCACCGGAGCGGCGCCGCAGATGCCACCCCAGAACGTGTTCTGCGGCGTCGTGCGCTTCAACCACAGCGTGTAGACGAGGTCGTAGTAGGCGATCGCCGCGAGGGTCAGCCCGGTGGCGATCCAGTTGGTGAAGACCGCCATCAGGGCCACCGAGCCCACCGCGAGCACCAATCCGAAGATCAGTGCGTGCCTGGGGCCGACCACGTGGTTCGGCAGCGGCCGGCGCTTCGTCCGGCGCATCAACTGGTCGATGTCCCGGTCGATGAAGCAGTTCAACGCGTTCGCCGCACCGGCGGCCAAGGTACCGCCGACCAGCACCACCGCCACCAGCCCCAGCGACGGCAGCCCACCGGCCGCGACCATCATCGTCGGTACGGTCGTGACCAGCAGCAGCTCGATGATCCGCGGCTTGGTGAGCGACACGTACGCCCGGACCACGGCCAGCCCGGGGGCGGCCACCGGTCCCGGATCCACCACCGCTGTGCCGGGCACCCGGTCCGCTTCGACGACGGACCTGACCCGCGCCCGGTCATGGGCGGGGCGCTCGGTGACCATGCTCACGGGCTGCACCTTCCGGCGTCGGCGGCGGGTGACCTTCAACTGGCGGCGCGACCTGCGGGCCGACGCGCCTCCGACAGCGTACGCGCAGGTATTTCGCCTGCCCGGCCGACCCGTCACCGGTGCTCGTCGTCACACCCGGCAGGCTTTCCACCGGCCACGATGCGTATCCCCCGGTGGTCGGTCGGAGGTTCCGACGACCGACCACGCCCTGGACGACCATCCGGTTGTCGAGATCGGCGGGCGCGCGTTCAACCCTGCTCGATAGGGTCGTGACGAGGGTTCCGCCTACCTGCTGGACGAGGAGCACATCCACCGTGGCTGCAACACCAACCGATGCCCCCCTGAACTGGTCCGACCTCGACCGCCGCGCGGTCGACACCGCACGCGTGCTGGCCGCCGACGCCGTGGAGAAATCCGGCAACGGCCATCCGGGCACCGCGATGAGCCTCGCTCCCGCGGCGTACCTGCTGTTCAACCGGGTCATGCGGCACGACCCGAGCGACCCGGACTGGGCCGGCCGGGACCGGTTCGTCCTCTCCGCCGGCCACTCCAGTCTCACCCTGTACATCCAGCTCTTCTTCTCCGGTTACGGCCTGAGCCTGGACGACCTCAAGGCGTTGCGGCAGTGGGGATCGCTGACCCCCGGACACCCGGAGCACGGCCACACCCGGGGTGTGGAAACCACCACCGGGCCGCTCGGCCAAGGGCTGGCCAACGGGGTCGGGATGGCGATCGCCGCCCGCCGGGAGCGCGGCCTGCTCGACCCGGACGCCGCACCCGGCGAGTCAGTCTTCGACCACAACATCTGGGTGATCGCCTCCGACGGTGACATCGAAGAGGGCATCACCCACGAAGCCAGCGCCCTGGCCGGGCACCAGAAGCTCGGCAACCTGACCGTCGTCTACGACGACAACCAGATCTCCATCGAGGACGACACCCGGATCGCGCTCAGCGAGGACGTCGCCGCCCGTTACGCAGCGTACGGCTGGCACGTGCAGACCGTCGACTGGCGGGCCGGCGCGGCCGGCGACGGCGAGTACCACGAGGACGTCGAGGCGTTGTACGCGGCGCTGACCGCCGCCCGCGCCGAGACCGACCGCCCGTCGTTCATCGCGCTGCGCACCATCATCGGCTGGCCAGCGCCGAAGAAGCAGAACACCGGCAAGATCCACGGCTCGGCGCTCGGCGCCGACGAGGTCGCCGCCACCAAGGAGGTCCTCGGCTTCGACCCCAACCAGCACTTCGCGGTCGACGACAAGGTCTTCGCCCACATCCGCGAGGTACTCGACCGGGGCCGGCAGGCACACGCGAAGTGGACCGAGAAGTACGACGCCTGGGCGCAGGCCAACCCGGAGCGCAAGGCGCTGCACGACCGGCTCGCCACCCGTACCCTGCCGACCGGCTGGACCGACGCGCTGCCGGACTGGCCGGCGGACCCCAAGGGGGTCGCCACCCGGGCCGCCTCCGGCAAGGTGCTGACCGCGCTCGCCGCCGAGCTGCCGGAGCTGTGGGGCGGCTCGGCCGACCTGGCGGAGAGCAACAACACCACGATGAAGGGCGAGCCGTCGTTCGTCCCGGCCGAGTACGCCACCAAGGAGTTCCCCGGCCACGAGTACGGCCGCACCCTGCACTTCGGCATCCGCGAGCACGCCATGGGCGCGATCCTCAACGGCATCGCGCTGCACGGCGGCACCCGCCCGTACGGTGGCACGTTCCTGGTGTTCAGCGACTACATGCGCCCGGCGGTGCGGCTGGCCGCGCTGATGAAACTCCCGGTGATCTACGTCTGGACGCACGACTCGATCGGGCTCGGCGAGGACGGCCCCACCCACCAGCCGATCGAGCACCTGTCGGCGCTGCGGGCCATCCCCGGCCTGGACGTGGTCCGCCCGGCCGACGCCAACGAGACCGCCTGGGCGTGGCGGGTCGCCCTGGAGCACACCGACCGGCCGACCGCGCTGGCGCTGACCCGCCAGGCGGTGCCGGTCATCGACCGGGACGTCTACGCCTCGGCCGAAGGAGTCCGCAAGGGCGGCTACGTGCTGGCCGACGCCGGCAACGCCCAGCCACAGGTGATCCTGATGGGCTCCGGTTCCGAGGTGCAGCTGCTGCTCACCGCCCGGGAGCGCCTCGAAGCCGAGGGCGTCGCCACCCGGGTGGTCTCGATGCCGTGCCAGGAATGGTTCACCGAGCAGGACGAGGCGTACCGCGAATCGGTGCTGCCGCGCGGGGTCAAGGCCCGGGTCAGCGTCGAGGCCGGCATCGGCATGTCCTGGCGCGGCCTGGTCGGCGACTGCGGCGAATCGGTCAGCATTGAACACTACGGGGCCAGCGCCCCGTACCAGGTGCTGTTCGAGCAGTTCGGCTTCACCGCCGACGCCGTGGTCGCGGCGGCGCACGCGTCGCTGACCCGGGTCGGCGCCATCACCGGCACCACCACCGGAAACTGAGGAGGCACCAGATGACAGACCGATTGGGTGAGCTCACCGCCGCAGGCGTGGCGGTCTGGCTCGACGACCTGTCCCGGCAACGGCTCAGCACCGGCAACCTGGACCAGCTGCGCCGCGAGAAGCACGTCGCCGGCGTGACCACCAACCCGACCATCTTCGCCGCCGCGCTCGCCGACGCCGACGAGTACAACTGGCAGCTGCGTGACCTGGCCGCCCGGGGCGTCAGCGTGGACGAGGCGGTGCGGATGCTCACCACCTACGACGTGCGATGGGGCTGCGACGTGATGCGCCCGGCGTACGAGACCAGCGGTGGCGTCGACGGCCGGGTGTCGATCGAGGTCGACCCGCGGCTGGCGTACCGCACCGCGGAGACCGTCGCCGAGGCGAAGGCGCTGTGGTGGCTGGTCGACCGGCCGAACCTGTTCATCAAGATCCCGGCGACCGAGGCCGGGCTGCCGGCGATCACCGCCACCCTGGCCGAGGGGATCAGCGTCAACGTGACCCTGATCTTCTCGCTGGACCGCTACAGCGCGGTGATGGACGCCTTCCTCGCCGGCCTGGAGCAGGCGAAGGCCAACGGCCACGACCTGACCACCATCGGCTCGGTCGCGTCGTTCTTCGTCTCCCGGGTGGACACCGAGATCGACAAGCGCCTCGACAAGATCGGCAGCGACCAGGCCAAGGCACTCAAGGGCAAGGCCGCCGTGGCGAACGCGCAGCTGGCGTACGAACGGTACGCGGAGACCTTCTCCTCGGACCGCTGGCAGGCACTGGCCGACGCCGGCGCCCACCCGCAACGCCCGCTGTGGGCCTCCACCTCGACGAAGAACCCGGCCTACCGGGACGTCATCTACGTCGAGGAGCTGATCGCCCCCGGCACGGTCAACACCATGCCGGAGTCGGTGGTGCACGCCTACGCCGACCACGGCGAGACCCGGGGCGACACGGTCACCGGCTCCTACCCGGCCGCCCGGCAGGTGCTCGACGACCTGATCGCCGTCGGCGTCGACCTCGACGACGTGGTCAAGACCCTGGAGTCGGAGGGGGTGAGCAAGTTCGAGGCCAGCTGGCAGGAGCTGCTCGACGGGGTCCGCTCGTCGCTGGACGCGGCGGCGGCCGGTGCCGGTGAGCCGAACGCGGCGGCCGGTGGGCACGCCGCCGCGGCCAAGCAGGCCGGAGGTAACGCATGAGCGACTTCTTCGACGGCGGGGTCGAGGCTGCGGCCGGGCTGAGCGTGTACGGGGCCGACGCGGTCGACGCCTCAGCCGCCTCGTCGACCCGGGGCGCGCTGGTCGGCGACGGGGTGCCCGGCTCACTCGCCCGCAAGGACCCGACGCTGTGGGGCCCGGACGCCGAGGCCGAGGCGAAGATCCGGCTCGGCTGGCTGGACACCTTCACCCGCAGCCGGGACCTGCTGCCGCAGCTCGCCGAACTGCAGGCCGAGCTGGGCGACCTGGACCACGTGGTGCTGGCCGGAATGGGTGGCTCGTCGCTGGCGCCCGAGGTCATCTCGCTCACCGTCGGCAAGCCGGTAACCGTGCTGGACACCACCGACCCGCACCAGGTGCGGGCGGCGCTCGGCGACCGACTGGACCGGACCGTCGTGGTGGTGGCCAGCAAGTCCGGCGGCACCGTGGAGACCGACAGCCACCGTCGCGCGTACTGGCAGGCGTTCCTCGACTCGGGGCTGAGCGAGGCCGAGGCCGGGCGGCGGTTCGTCATCGTCACCGATCCCGGCTCGCCGCTGGCCACCACCGCCGAGGAGATGGGCGCCACCGTGGTGCTCGCCGACCCGGAGGTCGGCGGACGGTACTCGGCGCTGACCGCGTTCGGTCTGGTCCCGTCGGCGCTGGCCGGCGTGGACGTGGTCGAGCTGCTCGACCAGGCCGAGCAGCTGTCCGCCGCGCTCGGCGGCGACCGGGACAACCCGGGGCTGGCGCTCGGCGCGGCGCTCGGCGCGGCGGCCACCACCGGCCGGGACAAGGTAGCGCTGGTCTCCGACGGCACCGGCATCGAAGGGCTCGGCGACTGGATCGAGCAGCTGATCGCCGAGTCAACCGGCAAGGACGGCATCGGCATCCTGCCGGTGGTCGTCGAGGCACCGGACGCCCCCGGCGCCGCCGGCCCGGACGTGCTAACCGTCACCTACGGCGGTGCCGGCCAACCGGGCGGGGTGCCCGGCGGCGGGGTCCGCCCCGACCTGGCGGTCAACGGACCGCTCGGCGCGCAGTTCCTGGTCTGGGAGTACGCGACGGCGGTCGCCGGCCGGGTGCTCGGCATCGACCCGTTCAACCAGCCCAACGTCACCGAGTCGAAGGAGAACACCAACCGGATCCTGGCGTCCGGGCCGCCGACCGAGGCACCGTCGTTCGTCGACGGATCCATCGAGGTGTACGGGCCGGACGGCGTACCGGGTGAGCTGGTCGGCGCGCTGCGCTGGCTGATCGACGGCGTCGGCACCGACGGATACCTCGCGGTGATGGCCTACCTGGACCGGTTCGGCGACGCCGATGCGGCCGGGATTCGCCCACTGCTGGCGGCCGCCGCCGGCCGGCCGGTCACCTTCGGCTGGGGGCCGCGGTTCCTGCACTCCACCGGGCAGTACCACAAGGGCGGGCCGCAGGTCGGCGCGTTCCTGCAGATCACTGGTGCGGTCACCGACGACCTGCCGGTGCCCGGTCGCCCGTACAGCTTCGGTGAGCTGCAGGCGGCGCAGGCCGCCGGTGACCGTGAGGCGCTCGCCGGGCGGGGCCGGCCGCTGCTGCGGCTGCACCTGACCGATCGGGCCGCCGGCGTCGCCCAACTCCTGGACACGATTCGAAACCTGCCCAGCTGACAATTGGTCCGGAGGAAAACGGACTGAGGAGGCGACGTGAACCCCCTGCGCGACCCGCAGGACCGGCGGCTGCCGCGCATCCCGGAGCCCTGCGCTCTGGTGATTTTCGGTGTCACCGGTGATCTGGCTCGCAAGAAACTACTCCCCGGCATCTACGACCTGGCCAACCGAGGGCTGCTGCCACCCGGCTTCGTGGTGCTCGGCTTCGCCCGGCGGGACTGGACCGACGGCGACTTCGAGTCGCTGGCCCACGACTCGGCCAAGGAGTACGCGCGTACCCCGTGGCGGGAGGAGGTCTGGTCCCGCCTGGCCGGCAACATCAAGTTCGTCGGCGGCTCGTTCGACGACGACGCCGCGTTCGACAAGCTGTCGGCCTGCCTGGACGGGCTGCGCGAATCGCACGGCATCCACGGCAACGCCGCGTTCTACTTCTCCATCCCGCCGTCGGCGTTCCCGCAGGTGCTCAAGCAGCTGGCCCGCACCGGCATGGCCGACAACGAGCGGTGCGGCGGCTGGCGTCGGGTGGTGGTGGAGAAGCCGTTCGGCTACGACCTGCCGTCGGCGAAGTCGCTCAACGACCTGGTGGACGACGTGTTCACCCGCGACGACGTGTTTCGCATCGACCACTATCTGGGCAAGGAGACCGTCCAGAACATCATGGCGCTGCGGTTCGCCAACAACCTGTTCGAGCCGCTGTGGAACTCCAAGTACGTCGACTCGGTGCAGATCACCATGGCCGAGGACGTCGGCATCGGCAGCCGGGCCGGCTTCTACGACGCCACCGGCGCCGCCCGTGACGTGGTGCAGAACCATCTGCTGCAGCTGCTGGCCCTGGTCACCATGGAGGAGCCGACCAGCTTCGACGCCGCCGAGATCCGGGCGGAGAAGCTGAAGGTGCTGCGGGCGATCAGCCTGCCCGACGACGTGGCCGCCGGCACCGTCCGCGGTCAGTACCTGAAGGGCTGGGTGGCCGGGCAGCGGGCCGTCGGCTACCTGGAGGAGCCGAATGTGCCGGCCGACTCGACCACCGAGACGTACGTGGCGATGCGGCTGGGCATCCAGAACCGCCGGTGGGCCGGGGTGCCGTTCTACCTGCGCGCTGGAAAGCGGTTGCCGCGGCGGGTGACCGAGGTGGCGGTGATGTTCAAGGCCGCACCGCACCTGCCGTTCAACGGCACCGATGTTGAGATGCTCAGCAACAACCAGCTGGTCATCCGGGTGCAGCCCGACGAGGGTGTGGTACTCAAGTTCGGCGCCAAGGTGCCGGGCACCACCATGGAGGTCCGCGACATCGCGATGGACTTCCAGTACGGCGAGGCGTTCACCGAGGCCAGCCCGGAGGCGTACGAGCGGTTGGTACTCGACGTGCTGATCGGCGACCGCACCCTGTTCCCCGACGCCGCCGAGGTGGAGCAGAGCTGGCGGGTGATCGACCCTCTCGAAGAGGCATGGGAGGGCACCCGGCCGGAGCCGTACCGGTCCGGCGAGTGGGGTCCGCGGGCCGCCGACGAGATGCTGGCCCGCGAGGGCCGGTCCTGGAGGAGAGCATGATCAGCCTGTGGGACACCACCGGCAACGAGGTGGTCAAGGCCCTGGCCGCCGAGCGGCGCAGCGCCGGCGGCGTGGCCAGCGGGATGGCGCTGACCCTGATCGTGGTGGTCGACGAGAAGCGGGTACGCGAGGCGGAGGCGGCGGCCACCATCGCCGCCGCCGCCCACCCGTGCCGGCTGCTCGTGGTGGTCCGCTCCGACATCGACCGCAAGGTCAGCCGGCTCGACGCCGAGGTGGTCGTAGGCGGCCGGCTCGGGCCGTGCGAGGCGGTGGTCATGCGCACCTCCGGTCGGCTGGCGCTGCACGCCGAGTCGGTGGTGATGCCGCTGCTGGTGCCGGACGTACCCGTGGTGACCTGGTGGCACGGTGAGCCGCCGGAGCAGATCGCCAACGACTACCTGGGGGTCGTCGCCGACCGGCGGATCACCGACTCGGCGCAGGCCCCCAACCCGGTGCAGGCGCTGCTGCAGCGGGCGGTCGACTACGCGTCCGGTGACACCGACCTGGCATGGACCCGGATCACCCCGTGGCGCACCCTGGTCGCCGGGGCGTTCGACACCACCGACGCGCAGATCACCGGCGCCACGGTGACCGCGCCCCGGGCCGACCCGACCGCCGCCTTGATGATCAGCTGGCTGGCGGCCCGGCTCGGCATAACCCCGCGCTGGGAGGAGACCAGCGCGTTCCCCCGGATGCGGTCGGTGGAGCTGCGCTGCGCCAACGGTGACGGGCTGAGCCTGGTCCGCGAGGACAGTTCGGCGATGTTCACCCGGACCGGGCAGCCGGAGCGGCAGATGCCGCTGGTCCGTCGACCGCTCGGCGAAGAGCTCGCCGAGGAGCTGCGGCGGCTCGACGCCGACCAGGTCTACTCGGAGGCGCTGGGCACCCTGGCCGGGCTGCCGGATCTGTCGGCCCGGCCCGCCAAGCGGGTGCACATCTGGAAGGACCCGGCGAAGGCCACGGGGCCGGCAGCCGGCACGGACCCGGCGGTCGTCGCGGCCGGTCCGGCGCGGAGCGGCTCGTGAGCGGCCCCGGCATGCTCGTCGTGCATCCGGATGCCACCGTGCTGGCCAGCGCGGTGGCATCCCGGCTCGTCGTCCGGCTGATCGACGCCCAGGCCGAGCGGGGCGAAGCGTCGGTGGTGCTGACCGGCGGCCGGGTCGCGGCGGCTGTGCTGCGCGCGGTCGGTGAGTTGCCGGCCCGGCACGCGGTCGACTGGTCCCTGGTGGACGTCTGGTGGGGTGACGAGCGGTTCCTGCCCACCGGCGACCCGGATCGCAACGAGACCCAGGCCCGCGAGGCGCTGCTCGACGTACTGCCGCTGAGTCCGCAGCGGGTGCACGCGATGCCCGCGTCGGACGGGCCGGACGGCGACGACCCGGAGGCGGCCGCCGCACGGTACGCCGCCGCCCTCGACCGGGTCGCCGGTCCCGGTACGGCCCCGCTGCCCCGGTTCGACGTGCTGATGCTCGGCGTCGGCGAGGACGGACACGTGGCGTCGGTGTTCCCGGGGCATCCGGTGACCGGCGAGACCCGCCCGGTGGCAGCGGTACGGGACAGCCCGAAACCGCCGCCGACCCGGATCACGCTGACCCTGTCCACCATCAACACCGCCGACGAGGTGTGGCTGGTCGCCGCCGGGGCGGACAAGGCGGCGGCGGTCGGCAGGGCGTACGGCGGCAGCGACCCGGTCGCCGTGCCGGCAGCCGGCGTACGCGGCGTGCGCCGCACCTGGTGGCTGCTCGACCAGGCAGCCGCCGCCGAGGTGGCGATGACGGCAGCAGCGGCCGACTGACCGGGCCTTGCGTTTCAGTGGCCGCCGGACGTCGCCGTCCGGCGGCCACTTCGGTCCGACGGCCGCTTCAGTCCGGTCCGACGAAGGCGAGCAGCCCGTCGAGAGGTCGTGGCAGGGTGTCGCGGGCAATGGCCGCCTCGACGAGCAGCCGGGCGTAGCGTGACTTGCGGCGCGAGCCGCTGCCCATGAACCGGCGCAGCTGCGCCTCGGGCCGCCGCCCCCGCCAGGCGGGCTGGCCCTGCAGCGTACGGAACGATCCGAGGTCGCCCTGCGAGTCCAGGACGGTCTCCACCATCTGGACGCCCAGGGCACGGATCAGTTCGTCCTCCAGGTCGTCGACGCAGACGAAGAATCCGAGATTCGCCAGATCGGTCCGGGTGCGGGGCGTACCGACACCGGCGGCGGCCAGTCCGCGCCGGACGATGTCCGCCTCGGCCAGGTCGCACAGCCCGGCGAGCCGCACCCGCGACCGCAGCGGGCCGAGGCCGGTCAGGAACCGGCCCGTGGCATGTGCTCCACCGATCGGCACGACCGCCACCCGTTCGGCGTCGAAGTCCCAGCCACGGCCGGCCGCCGCCGTCTCCACCGCGATCTGGTCGCTCACGCCTTCGACGAGCACCAGGGCGACGGCGCGGTCGATCTTCACCAGCGCGTCGGCGGTCGCCTGGACCGGTGCGTCGGGACCGCTGGCATAGCCGTCGAGCACCCGGCGGGCAAGCTCACGGCGACGAGCGGCGTCCACGGTCTCGCCTACCGGCACTTGGTGTCATGACCGCCATCGTCCGTGAACGCGGCCCGGCCGACAACCGGTAAATTCGCGCTCCGTAAGCGTCGGAAGACACGCCTTCGGATTGAAGAAGTGCCATCGGCGATGGTTGTCGTAGGCCTCCAGGCGAAACCGGAGGCCTACGCACCAAGGACAAGAGGAGCCGGCCCGGCTCAGGTGACGGCCACGGCGGCAATGGCCAGTACGCCAACTGCCAACGTCCGGATGGACCAAGTGATTCGGACAAACTTTCGGTATGCCACCATATTCGCTACCCAGAGCTGCCCAGCGATCGCCCGTTCAAACCCGTCCGGATCGTCGGAGGCGTCCAGCCACGCATCGATAAACGCTTCTCGATCGTCGCCGTACCGCTGGGCGACGTTCTCGAAGTAGTGCAGCGACCACGCCGCCGTTGCCTGCTGACGTGGGGCCAACGTGTAGAGCGCCAGCAACGCGCTGAGCGCGACGCAAGCGCCGGCGACAAGCAGGATGCTCTCGGACAGGGGTCCATGGGCGGACGGCATTTGCCCAGCCAGAACACCGGCAGCGGCGAGAACTGCCGCCGCCTTCACATCGGCAAAACGAATCATCTCGTTCGCCTGTTGCAGGGAGGCTCGCCCGGCTTCCCTCATGAGCCTTCCAGCCTCTCTGCCAGATCGGACCGATCGTATGATGAAAACAACTGCCCAAGCTGACTAACCAAAAATCGGCGATCGGCGTCCTCGAGTCGCCCGAGGAATTCACCAATCAGCTTGGCAATCACCAGGAACCGTGCATCCTCCCGGTTCCTGAACTTCTCAGCAATCCCCTCGAAGTCAATGTCTAGCATCGATTTAAGCTGGTCGGGATGGTGGTAAAGCCAGTAGCTGCGGGCGACATCGGGATGGGAGTAGACACTCTCCCTCAAGTACCTGATCCGATCCAGCTCGGCCCGCTGCCGCTGGCGTTCCAGGGCTGCCTGTCGATTGATTTCTAGGATGGCCTCTGCGGCCGCGTACGCTTGCCGGCCGACCGTCAAACGCACGCTGACGCCGTCGGGAGTACAAGTATTTACCTCGTTTTCGGCATTGCCGGCCTGAGTGACGCAGTATCTGGCGGTCACCTGATCGGCCCGGTCTGTCACCCTCTGCCGCGCCGCCCAGAAGGCAGCCCGGTCATCGCCCTTCCACCAGCACTGGAAGGTCGCGTTGAACATCACATACGGATGGCAGCTGCGTAGCTCGGCGGTGAATGTGACGGGCTGTTCGGGTTCCTCGGTTCTCGTCCGCCGACCTGACAGCCGAACCCGCCAGTTCTCGATCATGCGACAGCCAACGGATTGGCGCGTTGCAATCGTTCCTGAATTTGGTCACGCAGGCCGCGGGCAGCCGGATGCTCCTCGTCGCAAGCCACCGGCTGCCATTCGAACAGCAATCGCGTCATTCGGGCGAGACGTTTACTGGCACCTTGCCCGTTCCCAGCGGCACCAACCATGAGGTCGGAGATCAAGTGCTCGTACGTCGATTCCCTGGTTGCCGCGTCCAGCCATCGCATAAGCGCATCGAGGATGCCACCCTGCGGCACAGCGTCGGTAAACAGGAAGGATAGGGCGTCTTTCAACTTGGCCCGCAGGGCCGCGTCGCCGGCCAGTTCAGTGAGGAGAATCCCGGCCTGTTCTGGGGTTTCGGAGATCGCCGCCAGCGCGAGCAGGCCTACACTTTGGCGCTCGTCGCGTTCGGCAGCCCAGTCGATGATCCGCTGCAGGGTTGGCTGCCGGTGCATCGGCCGTTCCCAGAGCGACTTCACGGCTGTCACCACCGCATCAGTGACGGATTCCACCCCACGTCCGGCCAGGTTGTTCAGTCTGGTCAGCGCCACTTGCGGATAGGCATCGGCGAGCGCTCCGCAGCAGACTTCAGCCACGACACAGAGCAGCGGGTGGCTCCCCGAATACTTGGCCCACTGGTTCAGCCGCCCACGCATCGCCGGTCCAGCCTCGGGGCTCAGGGTCAACGCCGTCATCAGGTCGACGACCAGCGGACGCAGAGTCTTGTAGCTCCACCACCGCTCGACCAAGGTCCGCACCTCGGACGCGTCGGCACCGGGAAGTGCCCGGGTCACCTCGAGCATGGCCGAGGCCACCTGTCCTGCGACGCGGGCGTTGGCGGATCCACCACTGCGAATCGGCAGGTCGGACGCCCAGGCCCAAAGGCGTGTACGAAAGGCCTTCGACTGGTCGCTGTGCACGTAGCGCAGAATCGCGACGTCATAGGACGGCAGGGTGAAAAAGATCCGGTGCTGATCGTCGAGATTGGCACTGACTTTATTAGCCAGCTGCCGGATCCCCGGCGCGCCAATGCCGCCGCGTACATTCGCCGGCTCGGCAAGCTTCTCGGCAAGCTTCTCCATAGCGTGTAGGACGTTCGTGGCCTGCGCCCCTTGCAGGAAGGCCAAGGTAACGAGAAAGAGCCTGGTTCGTGGATCTGGGTTGCGCTCAAACCAGTCGCCCAGTTCTTCGTCCCAGTTCCGATATGCCTGGAATGCCTTACGTACGATATCGCCAAGGAGTTCCTCCGGATCGCTCGCAGCAGCTCGGATCCGGTTGGACAGCCTGGTGATCTGGGCCGGAGTGGCATCAGCCAGCATCTCTCGCAACGGCGGTTCCTGAAGTAGCGCGTCTACGTTCAGGCGCGCGTGCTGGTCGGTCAGAAGTCGGCGCAACAGCTCTTCACGTGCGGGGGCAGTCACCGTGAGAGCCGCGAAGCCCGGGACGTCCTCCGACCTCTCGAGCGTGTCCGGCTCGACCAGGACGACCAGATAGGAATCCCGCTTCTCTACTTCCTCCCGGTATGCCATCAGTACCTCGCGCAACCGCCCATCACGGCTTCCAGGCGGGACCGTGAGCAGGTACGAGCACCGGCCGTACGACTCCCATGGCACCTCGGCGACAGGCAGGAGCGACTTCTCGTCATCATCAGTCGGGATCTCCCGTCGGGGCGACGGAACGGCGGCGAGCAAGCCAACTGCGGCCGTACGCCGGCCGGTGTCGCGGCGCGCGACCAGCAGCACGTGACGCCGTTCCTGCAGGATGCGGGCCGCCGCTTCCCTGGACAGCCCATCCGGACCGTAGGCGCGGTCCACGAAGCTGTCCATCGTCTCCCGTACAAAGGCGTCGGACAGTTCCCAAGCTGCCCGGTAACGCCCGAGCCAGTTGTGGACATTCAGCACCTGGTCGCGGGCGACGTGCCCGGCGACCTGTCCGTTGTTCTTGTTGACGTACTGGCCGCCGTTCTCGGTGACGGCGATGCTGTCGTCGATGTCATCTGCGTAGGAATCGTCGATGTCGGGGTCGACGGGCTCGATCGGATCGGTCATCATCGGCTACTGTCCCGCTGCTGCGTCATGTTCTCGACCGTGGTGGCGACCTGGCCGTTGTTCTGCCTCACCCGTGGTCCGGAGATCCGGGGACTTATCCGCTTCTCCCCTGCCGGCGCCGCAGGAGGAGACGACGCCGGCAACACGCCGACCAGGTTTCCGGAGATCACGGGCACGTGGAGCCACGCCCGTTGTTCGAATGCCTTGCCGTCGACAGTCGCCGTAACCGGAATGCAACGGTCCGGATGCAGTCCGGCGTATCCGGCGGCGATGACGTCCTTGAAGACGCGGTCGGAGAATACGCAGGCCACGTAGGTCACGCGCGGGCTGGCCCCGGCGAGCATGGCCTTCACAGGTGCGGAATCGAGCAGACGATGAGCATCGTTGCGAGACTCCCCGTTACCTGTCCAGTGAGGGCTCTCCGGGTCGGCCGGTAGGGGACCGACGTGCAGGCTGACCCGCAACTGCAGTTGCGTCCGGGCGTGGCGGTTGTGCTCGGCGAGACGTTGCTGGAGCAGGCTCGGGAAGGGGTCCACCAGGTAGGGCAGAACGCGAGTCGGAAGTCCGACGGCGAATCCATCTCCGGTCGGGCCGAGGAATGAGGGACGTTCCCACTCCTTCCGCAGCCCGGCAACGGTCAGCGCGTCACCAACCAGGTCGAGCAGCCTGTTGCTGATCGCCTGATGAGTGCTACCTGGCTCCTCGGTGAAGCCCTTGGCGTCCACGGCCAGGATCGCCCGGTACGGGGGGAGATCGATCGAACTAGCGAACGGGATGTGTTCCACAGGAGTCCCTTCTCGAGGACGGACTCCCTCAGCGTCGGTCGGGACCGCCCGGTGCTCTGCCCAGTTCTGGGCAGAGCCCGTGTGACCGATCGCTCAGCGCCGCCGGATCCACGATGATGACCTCACGGCGTCCGGTGGTGACGATGCCGGCCTCGCGTAGGGCAGTCAGTTCAGCGACGACCGCGTTGCGCGAGGCGCCGACCAGTTCGGCGAGTTCTGCCTGGGACAGCCTGATAGCGGGTTGTCCGTCGGCTCGTTGGCTCTCCGTGTGGAGCTGAACCAGCGCCCGGGCCAGTCTTTCCCGCACGGGCAACAGCGCCAACGCCGTACGCTGGACATCGGAGGTACGCAGCCGGCTCACCGTGTAGGAGGCAAAGCCTGTCGCGAACGCAGGCCGACCGAGAAAGCGTCGGAACTGTGGACCCGTCAGCAGCCGGGTGACCGTGGTGGTAAGGGCGGTGACCGTGGCCGACCGGGGTTGCAGGTCCACAGCGGCCAGATCGCCAACCACATCGCCGGCGACCCGAAGCGTCAGAATCGCGCGGCTTCCGTCCCTCTCCGAGCGAACGATCTTGACGCAGCCGGCCAGGACCACATGCACGTGCTGCGTGGTGTCACCTTGGCGCAAGAGCACGTCGCGAGGTTCGAAGCGGACAGGAATCCCGGTGCTCCGGACTCGGAGCCATTCTTCCTGAGGGAGATGAGCAACAAGCCCTGACTCGCTGCATTCATGCATGCACATATTGTATCGCCGACAGCTACAGCTTCGAACGACCGGTTGATGTGGTGCATGATCCAGTACCCCGTCGCCAGTAGTCACGAGAGTGCCGCACTGGCCGAAGCCCAGGCGGTACCCCATCCATACAGTCAACGGCTCCACCGCACTACCAACTGGCACCAGGGCTACGCTCGATGATCAGGCTGGGTACAGCCGTCAGCTATGACGTCTGGCGGATTTGCGCTTTTGAGCAGCAGGTGACCCGGCCTCTCGCCGCCGAGCTAAGCGTGGCGCTGCGCGAGATCGGCGAGGATGTCCCGGGCTGCTCAAGTCGCGGACCTACGGTCCTTCAACCATGCGGCTGCGGCGACGAGTTCTGCCAGAGCCTCTACACGCAGCCACCGCCGGGCGGTGCCTCAGCCTCGATCCACCGATGAAGGTCGGACCGGCAGGACCCCGGCTATAGAAAGTGCCCTCTGAACTGGAAGGATAGGAGTTCTGACGCTTCTATCACCCGGTTCGAGAGGGCACCTCGCAAGTGAGAATACGCCAGGACGCGCCGGTGGTGCGCGCGACGTTCGACGATCCGAATCTGGTGTCGTGTGCC